>JAIPJL010000132.1 GCA_021734165.1 bacterium
GTCAGCATTCGTATTATAGGAGGCTGAATAATCGGAACCAAAGACATGTAACTATACGCAGAAACTGCCACAGCGCCCAGCAGGTGTGGAGCAAGCTGAATTGTGAGGAATATCGATGTAGGTCCATCCGCTCCACCGATGATGCCGATTGAAGCAGCTTCTTTTATTGTAAATCCCATCAAATAAAACGCGCCCAGCGCAGCGATGAATATCCCAAGTTGCGCAGCAGCGCCAAGTAGAAACGTATATGGTCTGGAGAGCAACGGTCTGAAGTCGGTTAATACGCCGACCCCAAGGAATATAACCGGAGGCAGAAACTCGGTTTTAATACCGTGTTTATATACAAACTGCAACAATCCGTGATCAGCCCCAATTCCTGCGGACATTTGCGCAAGCGGTAAATTGGCCAGTATTGCCCCGAAACCAATCGGTATTAAGAGCAGAGGCTCAAATTCCTTGGTGATAGCAAGATAAATTAACACTCCACCAATGATGAACATGATAAGGTTTGTCCAGTGCAGATTCGCGAAACCGGACGATTCTAATAAGGTACCGAGTATTTCCATATTATCCCCCTTGAGGAATGATCGATACAATCGGTTTCCCGGCATCTACATCATCACCGATTCGGACATGTACTTCATGTATTACACCTGATATTGGCGCAATTACAGCATGATTGGTTTTCATTGCTTCAACAGCGCCAATCGTTTGTCCTTTGGTGACTTGATCTCCTTTCTTAATATTTAATTCAACCACCGGTGCTTCGCCTTCAAACGGTGAATAGACCGGTACAGAGTTATTGTCGCCAGCCGGAGCAGCTTGTACAGCAGGTGAACTTGACGTGATTGCACCCTGAGTCAGAGCATTATCCGGTATATTAACTGTAATACGGTAATTCTTAATGACGCCTGCCTCCTCAACTGTACAGGTTGTTGTCATTGGTCCTGGTTTAAAAGCAGGCGCTGCCAGAGCGGGTAGAGGAGGCGCTGCAACAGGAGTTGGTTTGGGAGTGGGTTCTTCCTTTTTCTTCAAAGGCAGTTCGATCTTCGGATTGCCCATTAAGAGACGCAGTCCTTCATTTAACTCTATATTCTTGTTCGGAACCATTGCAGCAGCAACGAGAAATACAGATTTTTCATCAGTGGGTAAACCGCGTTTTTCAAGCTCCTCTTTAGCTTGCGGAAGGATATTAGGCGCTGCGGATAACGGATCAGCAGTTAGAGGTTCCATCTTCAACTGCTCAGAAGCGATTTTAACAACTTCCGGATCAGACGGTAAAGGAGTTTTTCCAAAATATCCGAGTACCGATTTTCCGTATCCGGGCTCGATTTTTTTCCAGCGACCATACAGAACATTATTAAATGCTTGCAGCCAATACTGCTGGCTGCCGGGTGTAACACTTGTCCAGGATCCTCCGGCTTCGACAACTACAGGGAATTCAGCTAATACTTCGCTATATCTGTTAAGAATCCCGGCTTTGACCATCATATGAACATTTGGACCAATCGCACCGCCCGGCATTGGGAAACCAACAACGCGCGCATCCGCTGATGTTACGACCGGATTGAAAACGTAGTCTTTCAGTCCTTCATTCAGAAGATCCTCAATCTCTCCCATCTTTGAGGAATCAATGTTGAGTGAATATCCTGTTCCTCTAAGGGCGTGTGATAGAGAGCGAACGTCAGGCTGAACCGTTCCGCTTGCGAGTGGTCTGACTGACAAGTCAACTCCATCGGCTCCTCCTTCGATAGCTGCCATATAACAGGCAATAGCGGTAGAAGCGGTGTCGTGAGTATGACTCCAGAGCGGAATTTCAGGAGGCAGGATAGCTTTAATACCCTTCGCCGTTTCATAGACAATATGCGGATTAGAAGTACCGCTTGCGTCTTTCATACATAAAGAGTCGAAATGAACTCCACTATTGATGATTTTTTTAGCAACATTAATATAGAACTCGGCAGTATGCGCTACTTTTGATTCGAATGGAAGTCCCATCATGGCAACGCAAACCTGGTGATGCATTCCTGAATCCACGATGGGTTGTCCGGTTTTGGCAAGGAGATCAACATCGTTCATAAAATCGAAGTTTCGATCCCAGGTAGTGCCGTATTGTTTGTGAAGTTTCGCCTGAAGTGTGAGCGCTTCGATGTTTTGAGTAGTAAGAGTAACGCCGCTAATTGAACGGGTTAATATTTGCAGATCGGGCTCCGGACCGACAGCATCACGGATTTTCTGCATTGTTTCAAAGGGGTCCTCGCCACAATAAAAATAAGGCGCTTGATAACGAGCGCCTCCGCCAAACTCAAAGTGTTTAATACCTGCAGCGGCTGAAGCTTCAATAGCCGGAAGTATATCATTAATTCTGGTTTTTCCTCCGAACATGCTCTGTAGTCCGTCACGAAACGGAGTGAACATAACTCGGATTTCTTTCTTATTTTCCGTAAAGATCATTTTATCTCCTCAATGCGGGTTACTTTGGAACCCGGGATAATTGTGTAAAGTGTTGTTGTAATTGCAGCGATATGCTCCTTTGCAATAGCTTTACGCACTTGTGGGAAGATCGATGTTATCAATATCATTGCGAGCGCCAGAACTCCAAGCAGTAAAAATACAGCAATAAAAGCAGTGAAGCTGACTGCTAACAGATTGGTTAGTTGCAAGAAACCTCCTGTTCTGGTGATTTAATTCTATGTAGTTAAAACTTGACGCCAAATCAGACACAATATGTTGTTGTCTGTCAAGTTAAAATGCATGACAACAGTCTTATTATTGGATTACGGAAATATAAAACCTGTCGTTGGTATAAACCACCCAACAACAGGTATTTTTTGTGTATAGCAATAAATTACAGTCTTCATTTAGTTCAGCGGTGTTGTTAATGGGTTTAAGTCAGAGATTCTTCTCTGAGCCCCTTTGCAAAATCTACCGGCAATGTGAATAATACACCGGTTCCGGGAGAATCCAGACAGCCGCAGATTGTCTCGTACTCTTTCACAATTTCATCAACCTTTTCCTCACGGACTACAGTGAGTATAGTCTTATTGTACGGTCTGCTGCCTTCAATAAGACTGCGTAATCCTCCGAAGATTGGAACATTTTGCGAGATTATTTTTCCCATACCGACAGAATCTATAACTGTTGCTCCACGAATATCAAGTTCAACGAATGCTTCAAGTAATTCGTCTATATATTCGTCATTATTAAGGATAATGATGAGTAGCTTAAGTTTATTCATGCTGTCAACTCGGGAAAATCAGCCTCAGTCCGAATGATAATGTTCGCCACATCCTGTGGTGTTTCAGCTTCAAGCAAATCGTTTCTGACAGACTTGGGTTTCATCAATCGACAGATACGGGCGAGCAATCTTACATGCAAAGCGGGTGTATTTTCAGGTGTAAGCAGCAGAAATATTAGTCGCGCTGTTCCTCCGTCCGGAGAGTGGAAGTTCACTCCGGTTTTTAAACGACAGAATACTATTAAAGGATCGCTAAACGCTCCCGGTTCTGTATGCGGTATTGCAACACCGTATCCAATGCCGGTTCCGACTTCGTTTTCCCGCTCAAGTACAAGTCGTGTAACTTCCTTCGGATCAGCGATTCCGTTTGTTTCCGCTAAAACATTTACTAATTTCTCAATCACAGTTTCACGTTTATCAGCAGAGAAATCAAGTAAAATTCTATCCGTTTTTAGTATATTGTGAAGTTTCATATTTCGTTACCTTTCAGTTCATCGTTCAAACTAAAATACTAATGTTCTTATCATTCTGAAAACTAAAATAGCGCTTAGTAATTCACAGTACAAAATATTTGCTTTTTTATAACAGTATTTTTTGTAATCTCGTATAACTTACAAAGAAGTTACCTTGACTGGTGAGCAATTTTTTAGATAAAATCAGATAATTCGATTGAGAATCCCACTACGTAAGGGCACGTAACGGTTTTCTGAATAATAAGTACTTAGTGTGTCCACAGATAATTTAGATAACTTGACATTTGTTATGAATTGTTTATTTTAATATAATATAGGGCACGTGTCAATAGCTGAAAGATAACCAACGAATACATTTTTAAATCAGTAATACTTACTTTACATGATTTAGACATAATTTATAGTTTCACAACTGAAAGACCAATTTAACATCAAAACAGGTCTCATACTCTGTACAATGGGCAATCAAGCGAATGTGCTGATTGGCAGGGAGAAGCTGTTGCTGTCCATGCCGGGCAGTTGGCGGATTAAATCCAAAAGCAGTAAACCATTAGTAGCAGGTGACAGAATTGAGTTGCAGCGAGATAAGGATACCTGGAAAATGCTCAGGGTGCTGCCGCGCGAAAATGAATTTACACGTAGAATGCCCGGTAGGAAAAACGTACCGCAGCTGATTGCTGCTAACTTAGATCAGGTTGTTATAATCGCTTCCGCTGAAAATCCTGCAACTCCAAACGGTCTAATCGATCGTTTACTTGTAATCGCTGCTCTTGGAAACGTGCCTGCTGTATTATTAATCAATAAAATTGATCTCGCTGACAAGAATCGCATGGATTATTTAAACAGAATATATAGAAATTCTGTAACAGATTCTATTATGGTCAGCGCAAAAACCGGAGAGAATATCGAGAATTTCCGGGAACTTATTAAAGGTCGGATCACTTTATTAATTGGCTCATCAGGCGTAGGTAAATCGACAATCACAAATCGGATTGATCCGAATCTGGATTTAAAAGTTGGCGAAATCAGTCAAGCAACCGGTAAAGGACGTCATGTAACCAGTTTGGCAATGCTTCATCCAATATGCAATGACGGTTGGTTAATTGATACACCCGGTATTAGGGAATGCGCCCCATGGAGTATGACAAAATTGGAACTACAACTTGGATTTCAGGAAATATTCAGTCTGAAGGAAAGGTGTAAGTTTCACGATTGTCTGCATGAGACAGAGTATGGTTGTGCTGTAAAATCAGAAGTGTCTGCGGGTAATATCCCAAAAGAGCGTTACGAAAGTTATCTTAAACTTCTGAACGAAGTTTAGAAGATTGTTATTAAACGCTGCTTAATCTGAATTAATTAATTAAAATATAGGAGGATTTATGGTTGATGTATGCAACTTCAGCAAGACTTTCGAGTGTAAGGATGGAAAAGAGATCATCATTCGTTGTCTTCAGGAATCGGATGAAGAAGAACTGGCGCGTTTTATGCGTGAGCTTCCTCCGGATGAGCGGATCTATTTCAGAGACGATGTAACAGATCCGGAAGTGATTCATAAATGGATACACGAAACCACACTTGATCAGGTTATACCGCTCATCGCATTACGGGAAGGCGAGATTGCTGCTAATTGGTCGTTGCATTTATCGGATCAATACTGGACGCGTCACATGGTTCATATCCGCGGCATCGTCGGACCGAAGTATCGCGGGATTGGTATTTCCGACAAAATCGTCTATGAGTTGCTGACCATCGCCGGGCAGCTTGATATTGAACGGGTGGTGATAGAGCTTGTTGCTCAGCAGAAACGCCTGCTCTCAAGGTTCAACAATATCGGTTTTAAGCTTGAAGCGGTATTGAAGGACTGGGCTAAAGATCATAGCGGAAGGTACAATGATCTGCTCATTTTGACGATGGAGCTTGAACCTGCCTGGAAAAAGATGGAAGAGATGATACTCGATTATGGGACACATGGCGGTTAAATAGTTTCATAACGGATTTTAACAACTCCATTTCTCAAATTCAGATGATCCTTGAAAACCCTGCCGTTCGCAAGGCAGGGTTTCCGATAAAGTAAAGCACAGTTGAAAATCGGTTGCTGTGTTTTATTTTCTTTTGTATATTATAGATAGACCCTTGGCTTCAGATAGGCTGCAACCGAGGGATTTTTTCAGTACAAATCAATGAATGTCCAGCAAAAATAAGGGGGTTACCCATGAACAGGACACTTGCACTGTTACTCACTTTATCAATCACACTTCTAATTAGCATTCCAGCTTTTGCTGGAGAAGCTAACGCTTCGCCTGTCCAAATGTCCATACAGGATCAGTGCTCAGCAGGAATTTCGGTTCAATGCAATCTTCCAACCATGCAGGAAATCACTGAAAATCCAGGGCAAACCATCGAAGGTATCGTCTGGTTGAACGACGAGCAATCAGTACCGGTAATCAGACGCTGGGTCAGACTGCCTGACGGACACAGAGTTCAAGCAGAGATACAAAATCAAACCAGCTATTTAAATTCGGACGATAACTCGAATCAGATCAACATCAGAAGAGAGATAGATTCCGACCAAATATACGCACTTAACGCTAATCCTCCTCAAACTGTCGTAGTCGGCAAGCCTATCATGTTTAGAGGCGTTCCAATAGCTCCTGTAAGTATTTATCCGCTGCAATTAATTGAGGATGGATCGAAAGTTATTGAGAACACTGATCTTTCGATTGATCTTGAATTTATTCCTGATGCATCGGTACAAACGACAATAAGACAAAATGATGAGAATCTCTCTCAAAATACCAATAAAATGCTTGATGATTTAGTGCTTAATCCCCCGCGCCGCGATCCGGGTGAAAATCAGTATAGCTGTACTGAACGCATGGTGATTATGTTTTCAGAGAACATACCAGATAGTCTACCTGGTAATCCTGTAGACTGGATTAATGACAACTTCGTTGATTGGAAGCGGAAGATGGGTTATCAGGTTGATATACATGTTGTAAATCGAAATCAAAGTATGAGCGAAATCCGAAGATCTATAAGAGAGAATTTCTGGAATGTCGATGAGGGTGAGATTCCACTTTCGTATTTAGTTATCATTGGACATGCTGAAGATAACATAGATCCTTATTTTTTCCCAACCGAACCTACATACGGTGATAATTACTTCGCTGCAATGGACGATGCTGATGTTTTTAGCCCCGATATTTGTGTAGCTCGTATTGATATCCCCGCATTTAGTGGTGATGGTGGACTTAGGGCTGTTTTACAAAGGTCAATTCTATATGAGAGTAATCCATATATGGAAGAGACAGACTGGTATTCAAAAGGAACCTACACGGCAGAAAATATACTTGCTGCCGGTGGTCAGTTTGCGGCGTCAATGGTTCAGCTTGGCAGGTGGGTTGAGGATAGGCTAACACGTTTTGCCGATCCTCATTACACATCGGTTGATACATTCTATGCGAGCCTGGCGGGAAATGGAAATGTTCCGGCACAGACCTTTGCGGCGCTTGAGGATGGACGAAGTATATTACTCAGTCGTGGCTGGGTAATGGGTTGTATTGATGGTGAGAATTATGCTTATACAGATAGAATGAATCCTTTTATTTGCGCAATGACATGCCACTCAGGAGACGTTACAAGGGCGTATTACCGATCCGGAGCCTACCGCGATACATTCGGTCCGGTAGCGTCAATGGGGATGTTTGGGGCGACGAATACTAAATTTAATCAAAGTCTTGTTGGCTGGATTACGAGATCAATCACCTACGATGACTATCACAAACCAGGTTGGATTCAGCTTTACAGCAAGCTGAATATGATCGGAGATTATATACAGGACGATGAAAGTTTACAGTTAGAAACTGCCATACCCAGTATCATGAAATCGTACCGTCTGCTGGGTGATCCAAGCGTTAACTTATATACTACAGTGCCGATGGAGTTTAATGCGGAACACCCGGATACCATAACTACCGGCGCTACAGGCTTTAATGTTTATCTAAGCGCTCCGAATAGGGAAATCGATCCTGATATGACCGTTTGTATTTACCAGCATGAAAACATACAGATTGTTACAACTCCTGGCGATGATGGCTGGGCAAGGTTCACTATTCCGGAAGGAACGTTGGAAGCAGATACACTGTTTTTAACAATTACTTACCCAAACTGGTATCCTATACTGGATACAATTTTTGTCGCTGAACGTGATTTGATGATCGATCTCACTGATATTGAGATGGATGATGATGATGGATTATATGCTTCAGGCGAGACCATTCCTTTGACATTGACTTTTGAAAATACAGGTACTCAGGCAGTTGAAGGGATCGCTATCAATCTTTCAACAGAAGACGAATGGATTAGTTTTTCTGAAAACCGGATTGAACTTGGTGATATTGCCGCAGACGCCAACGCTGATGCGGGTGTTGAGATCAGTATTCATCCTTCTAACAAGGCTGGAACTGAAGTACGGATTGATGTTGCGGTTGAAGCTGAAAACGGTAACTGGTCACACGCTTTCAATTTTAC
Source organism: bacterium (assembly GCA_021734165.1). Lineage (GTDB taxonomy): Bacteria > Electryoneota > AABM5-125-24 > Hatepunaeales > Hatepunaeaceae > JAIPJL01. Next base: position 8,242 of record JAIPJL010000132.1, read on the forward strand.
AACTTCAGGACATTTGCTTGATGTGCGCAGAGTTAATCTTGGTAATGGTGATGAGTTTGATCGCGGACAATCATCTGTTCAATTGATACCACAGATTAGAAATAATGGTGATATTAGACTTGCTCCTTTTGATGCTGAACTGCTTCTGATTGGTGGCAGAGGAGTGACAATAACTGAAAACAGCGCTCATTATCCGGCTATAAATGCTAATGGAGGAACGGCAGAACCCGATGCCGGATCATTCGAGGTTGAGCTTGATTCTACTGCTATTCCAGGCTCTTTTGTATTTTTCCGTATGGATTTATCAAATGGCAACGGGGAAGAGGCTTTCCGGGATACACTGTATTTTGAGCGTGAGATAGGTGAGCCTGAAATAGATGATCCTTTCGGACCCGATGATTACGGTTATATATGTTTTGATTCTGGTGATCAAAGCTGGAATAAATGTCCCAATTATCAGTGGATAGAGATTAATCCCAATCTGGAAGGACATGATTATGAAGGTACTTGGCTTGGTTTGGATGATAGGGATGAGGACTGGGATTCTTCTGCAGTTATCGACCTGCCGTTTGATTTCATGTTTTATGGTGAAGTTTTCAACACAATGATCGTCTGCAGTAATGGCTGGGTAGCATTCGGAGAGGAAAATTCCAAATATCACCTTTTCCGAAATTGGTCTATTCCCGGTGTTGGAGGACCTGATGCACAGATTGCGGTACTTTGGCAGGATTTAGTAGTTACATCTCCGAGATACCAGCGTGGAGTTTATGCATATTATTTGGAAGAGCAATCACAGTATATCGTTGAATGGTCTAATATGCAGATACGTCATATTGATGATCCGGACGAGGCGCCTAATGATCATTTAATTGAATGTCAATTGATACTCTACGATCCGGACGTGTTCATTACCAGTACAGGCGATGGAGAGATCAAGATGCAATATAAGACCTTTGATGATA
>JAIPJL010000133.1 GCA_021734165.1 bacterium
ACTTCCTTTCAGGAAGACGTTAAAATAATCGAAACAAATGATAATGGATCACAAGATAATTGCATATTAATTGAAGAAATGGAAACTCTTAGACATGCGTTAGTACTCGGTATCCGAGACTACTTATCCAAGTGTGGATTTACAAAGGCAGTCATAGGATTATCGGGTGGTATTGATTCTGCTTTAACAACTTGCCTCGCAGTCGATGCAATTGGTAAAGAAAATGTACACGTAATAACCATGCCTTCAATGTATTCCTCAATAGGATCTATAAATGACTCAAAGGAATTATCAGAAAACCTTGGGATAAAATGTGATATAATTACTATTGATTCAATCCTCCGCAAGTATAAAGCTGCACTGGAAGATTCTTTCAGAAACACTAATCTTGCATCTCCAAATGATGTTACAGAACAAAACCTACAAGCAAGAATTAGAGGAAATATCCTTATGGCATACTCTAATCGAACAAGCGCTATTGTTCTTGCAACAGGTAATAAGAGTGAGATTGCTGTCGGTTATTGTACCCTGTATGGTGATATGAGCGGTGGATTGGCTGTTATTAGCGACCTTTCAAAACAGCTTGTTTATAAACTTGCGCGCTGGTATAATCATGAAAAAGAGGTAATTCCGGAAGCAATACTCAATAAAGCTCCTTCTGCAGAACTCGCTCCAAATCAGAAAGATCAAGATACACTACCTCCTTATGAAATACTAGATGGAATACTTGAAATGTACATTGAAAGCTACAAATCACGCGATGAAATCATTCAGACAGGATACGATGCAGATACAGTTGATTGGGTTATCAAAGCTGTTAATCGCAATGAATATAAACGTAAACAAGCTGCTCCCGGATTGCGAGTTACAACGAAGGCCTTTGGCAAGGGATGGCGAATGCCGATTGCATCAAAACAAAGTTGAAATCTTTATTTAAAGGAAAATAGTTACCCATGGAGATATTCAGGCTTCAAGTTGATTCATCTAAGATGAACGCCAACCTAAGTATTAGTAAGATTGCAGCAGTAAATGGAGATATCAAACTTAGCATGGCGCTTGATTATCTTAAAAATTCCGGTGTAATATTTGGGATTGATGAAGAGACAATCCAGAATATGATAGATCAAGAATTATGGGATAAACAAACAAAAATTGCTTCCGGTATTGCTCCCGTAAAAGGCGAAGACGGACGAGAAGTATTTTACTTCGATACAGTTGTATCCTTGAAACCAAAAGTCCTTGAAGGCGGTAGAGTTGATTTTAAGGATGTACATTTAGCCCAAAACGTCAAAGCTGGAGAAAAACTTGCAGAACGCATTCCTCCAACTAAAGGGATTCATGGAATTAATGTTTATGGTGAAGAAGTACTGGCTGAGCCTGGAATCGAAGGAAATCTAACGGCTGGTGAAAATACCAAATTTACTGATAAGGAACAGAGTATTCTAATAGCATCAGTTGATGGAAACGTCAAACTGCAACACAGAAATACTGTTGTTGTAAATACAATTTTTCAAGTCGATAAAAATGTTGATTTTAGCACCGGAAATCTTGATGTTACAGGTGATATAAATATTCGAGGCAACATACTATCAGGATTTAAAGTAAAATCAACAGGAAATGTTACGGTCAATGGGATTGTTGAAGATGCGATTATTGAAGCTGGAGGAGATGTAATGGTTAAAATGGGATTTTCCGGTACTGGAAAAGGAATAATCTACGCACATGGTAAGGTCATCTTAAAATATGTAAACAACCAAACTGTTAATGCTGAAGAAATCCGTATAGGTGAAGAAGCGTTTCATGCCAATCTGAATGCAACTAATTCGATTATTATGACCAGAGGTAAAGGTACTATTATCGGTGGATCAGCACGCGCAGGAAAATCAATTGAAATAAATACATGTGGTTGTGATAATGAAATCCTAACAGAATTAATAGTTGCAGAAAATGCGGAAATTAGCGAAGAACTCGACACGATTAGTGAAAAAATTGAAGTAAATACCAAAAAATTCGAAGAATATTCTCAGAGAATAGTGAAAATAATGAAACATTCAAGTAGTTCAGATCTTTCTGACAACCAGAAACGTTTTATACTCTCACTTCATACACAGCGAGAAACCATGAATGAAAAAAATGCTAAATTAACCGAAAGAAAAGAAAAACTCGAAAAAGATTACCACGAAAAGACGGATGATGCATTTGTGAAAATTAATCGAAAAATCTACCCCCGCGCAAAGATCCAAATCGCTAAGTACAGTATATTAAATGAAACAATTCGTAGCGAAAGCGTATATCGTCTGGGTGATAGCAGTCTGATAGTTACGAAAGATTTTAATTAGTGATTGCTGCTTTCATAAATTCTTATGTTCCTTATATCCAAATTAATACTATTTTTCAAACAGGTTTTTCCACGGAATCATGCCTGACGAAGTGACTACCGATAGTTCATTTCCGGCGTCATCCTCACCATATAATGTCAATTCGATCTCAATATTTTTAATACGCCACTCATGGTTGGCTTTAAGGTCATTTATGAGCATCGCAATAGTTTCCATCTGTTTTAGCAAATAAACCTTTCTTTCCTCATAAGGCAGTTTTAGTGGTTGGCTGAAATGATATTCTCCATGCTTGGAGCAGCATGATGTCTTCGAACTCAGTAAAGGTATTCCACTTCCATAATTACATATTACCAAAGCTTTATAATTGTTGAAAGAAACACTTCGTCCGTTTAGCTCTTCCAAAAAAAATCTGCAGTTTAAATTCCTGACACGTCTGAAAATCTGATTGTAATCATGGGTAACATTAAAAATCTGCAGAGAGCCTGCTTCTACGCGAGCCTCTTTTGCCATGGTTGTAAAGGTCTGTATTTCTTTTCTTTTTGAATTCTGATCGCGAATATCGTAAGTTGCTGCGGATACTACGGGTATTTGTAAGGCTTTAAGCTGAGTTATTAACTCATCCAAATCCACCTGAGCTGATAATCTGTTATCCTTAAGCATTGACTCCATTTCAATCTCACAAAGCACAATCCCATTTTTATCAGATACTACCGTTCTATCAATTCTTCCCTGACCCTTTTCAAGCTTAAATGATACCAAAACACCCTCAGCAGGTATCCCATTGTACTGGACTTGATATTCACCGTAATGCCTTTCAGGTCTCACTTCACTATAATCTGAAACCGTTTCTAGAGACAGTCTGCTTAGAATAATTTTTATTTCATTCAGTGTTTTTCTAATATTTAATTCTCTACCGCGAAGTAATACTCCTGCTGAACCAAGAGCCTGCACATATTCATACAGGGCTTCAGAGTATTTTACCGAATTCTGCCCAGATAATAACTGATATGCTTTATCGAGATGTTTCTGATATTGATCCAATCGTTTTTTATTTTCAATTAATGTCAGATTTCTTAATGCATCAATAAAATCAGGCGTAATATCAGCTTTTATATAATACCTGTAAAAATCATTAAAGGACTTACGACCAGTTTGAACTCTACAATGCTCCCAGTAGTGACCGCTGATATGTGAACTTACATCACAAAGAATAGCCTCGACTGCAACATCAACATTTACTTCACTACTTTCAGTAAGTGAATAATCAGATTCTGTCTTTTTATTAGATCGAGTCAGCGACAACTCGACGCCGATCTCCTCACCTATTTGGATTTTTATTTCTCGTAGAGCATTTTGGTAAGCGATCTCTCTTGATTGATCTTCACCCATACCGACTACAACATTACTGCCTTGCTCTTTAATCCAATATGGTTCAACATTATGAGATATTTCAACAGTTGTAACTATGTATAATTTTTTTGTTGATGCACAACCTGTAAGGAGTATTAAGGTTAGATAGAAAAACACAATGTTTTTCGAGTATATGTAGGCTATTGTTTTGATGATGGTTTTTCGTCAGATTGATCTTGTATGACGATTAGTCCTTTTAATCTCAACATTTTTTTTTCACCAATCCCCGGAACTTCATCTAATTGATCAGTACTCTCAAATTGTCCTATTGAATTTCGATATTCGATAATACTCTTTGCCGTTACTACCCCGATTCCCGGTAATAGTATAAGCTGTTCTTCATTCGCTGTATTAATATTGAGTGGTTTTTCTGATGATATTTTTACAGTATTTTTTTGCGTAAAGTACTCTTCCGAGACACTCTCTGTTTGTCCAACAAGATTAATTCCGTGCGAGAACTTGGTATTTAGTGATAATCTGTAAAAAACTCCACCCAATATTAGTATTAATAACAAATATATAGCTCGGCGTTCATGTGAGCTGAAGCCCAATTTCTCAAACATCTCTGATTCCTTGATTAAAAGTGAATCTTTTATGTAATGATATCCTTTATCTTATCGAAAAATGGTTTGTCACCATTCTCGTTTTTACCATGTGACAAATTCTGCAGCTCTTCCAATAATTTCTTTTCTTCAGAACTGATTTTTTTAGGTACATTGATTGAAACTCGTACCAGTTGATCACCCTGCCCACGTCCGTTAAGGTGTTTTATTCCTTTACCTCGCAGGCGAAAAAGCTTGCCTGGTTTAGTTCCCGCCGGGATAGTTAACTTAACTGAACCGTTTATAGTCGGGACTTCTATTGAAGCTCCGAGGACTGCTTGGGGATATGAAATATCTGTTTCATACAGGAGGTCATCATCATGCCTGATAAATTGATCATGACTCTTTTCAACAAAGTTTATTATTAAGTCACCGGGTTGCCCTCCTCGCGGAGCGGCATTCCCTTCGCCATGCATCCTTTGATAATTACCGCTGCTAACACCAGGCGGGACTTTAATAGTAAACGTCTTTTCACCTCTTTCAAGACCTTCACCATGGCAGACCGAGCAGGGATCATTGACAATAGAACCTTCACCACGACACATACTGCAAGTAGTAACATTCACCACCCTGCCAAAAAATGATTCACTTACCTGCTGCATCTCACCGCTCCCATGACAACGAGGACACGTTTCTGAACTGCCTGTGTTGGATCCGGATCCGGAACAGGTTTTACAGGGTTTAAGAATACTGACCTTTATCTTCTTCTCGGTTCCTTCAGCGATTTCTTTTAATGTCAGTTTCAAATCTATGGCAATATCAGTCCCACGTCGGACTCTTTGACGACCTCGTCCTCTTGAAGCCTGCCCGAAGATATCGCCCCCGAAACCACTAAATACGGATCTGAATAGCTCAAAAGGATCGATAGATTCCCCACCAAAACCAAAACCATTAAAACCGGAAGCTCCTGGTGCAGTATGTCCGAACCTGTCATAACGAGCGCGTTTATTCTGGTCAGTCAATACAGAATATGCTTCTCCTATTTCTTTGAAATTCTCCTCAGCTTTCGGATCATCAGGATTACGATCCGGATGAAATTTCATCGCAAGCTTCCGATATGCTTTCTTTATTTCGTCCTGACCGGCGTTACGTTCAATGCCAAGAACTTCATAATAGTCGCGTTTACTCATTTGAACCCTCAGTTTTTTTCATCATCTCTTTGCTGACGACTACTTTAGCATGACGAATAATGTTGCTTCCCAGAAGATACCCCTTTTCGATTTCATTAATCACTGTTCCGGCAGGTCTTTCGTTATTCTCTATCTCGGCAACAGCTTCATGTAACTCTGCATCGAAAGGAGAATCTATGGCATTGATTGCTTTTAAACCTTCAGCTTCCATTGCAGATTGAAGTTTTCGATATATCATCTCAACACCCTGCACAATTGATGAATCATCAATATCCTTATTGTTATGGTCAAATAGCCTGTCAAAATCATCCAACACCGGTAGTAACTGCTTAATCAATCTTGCATTAGCGCTGGTTATTAAATGAGCAAACTCATTTTGTGTCCGCTTCCTGTAATTATCATATTCAGCGAGAAGCCGAACTCTTTTATCCTGTTCTTGCTGTATTTGGTCTTTAAGTTCCAGAATTACATCCTCAACTTTCAGATCTTCAGAAGTGTTGTTTTGTGATACTTCCTGTTGTTTTTCTACATGCATTTCAGTATGATCTGCATCTTCATTGATTGAAATTTCTGTTTTTTTCTTTCTACTCATTTGTATTTTAATTTTTTTGTTTAGGTTTATTATCAGCTATCCTTTCGCTGACCATTCTTGCGGTATAGTCAACCAGTGATACAAGTCTGGAATAGTTCATCCTCGTCGGACCAATTATTCCCAACGTACCACTTTCATTCCCGAGACGGTAGGTTGATGTTATAACACTGAAATTTCGCAATTCATCTCTGCGGTTTTCTTCACCAATTGTGATACTAACACCTTGTATGCGCTTTTTAAGCAGATGTACGATGATTTCACGATCTTCGATAAGCTCTATTATACCCTTTAATTTATCAGGAGTATTATACTCAGGCTGTTCAAGTAACGGACGAGTTGAACCGATATGCATCTCCTCAATCGGCTCCATTTTGAATATCTTTTCTGGAAATTCCACAAACAATCGTATTATTGCATTCTTATTACAGTTATCATCGGTAAGACGTTGATCGATCTCCCTATGTATATCGGATAATCTAAGCCCACCAAGCCGCTGATTTATTAACTGTGATGCGTTAACGATGTCAATATCACTAATCTCTGAGTCTATTTCTAATACTATCGTTCTAACTAATCCTGATTTTACCACCACAACAACCATGATTCTACCATTGGAAACTCGTACCAGCTCAACTTTTTCAAGAATTCCCGATGAAAGTTCAGGAGAAGTTATAATAGCGAGCATGTTGGAAACACTTGAAAGAAGCTCGTTGACTTGGTTAAGGGTTCTGTTTATCTCAGGCGAAAATGATGACAGATGAGCGCTCAGCGACTGACAAATTTCATCGGAAAGTTGCTCTACCTGCATTAAATCATCGACATAAACCCGATATCCGAGATCGGTTGGTACACGACCTGCTGATGTATGAGGATGTGTCAATAGACCAACTTCTTCGAGATCGGCCATTGTATTTCTGATAGTTGCTGCGGACAAACCAAGCTGATAGCGTCTCGCAAGTATTCGCGAACCTACCGGATCTGCGGTCAGAATGTAATGGTGAATAACGGATCTTAGTATCAGTCGTTCGCGTTGATTCAGTTTTAATTGACTTCCTATGCGTCCGTTTAATGCCCGATTCAGATTGATTGTTGTGTCTTTATCCACTTCTCAGGTTTCAAAAATATTCGAATAAATGATAACTATATATCTTAAGAAATTCAATCCCACTTGTCAAGCTTTCTATGTTATTCAGTTATACGTAAAACGGTGAAGTAATAATATTTCATATCACAATTTATGTCGTTTGCATTGATTTTAGTAACCAATACTGTTTAAATTTAAATAAACAATAATTTACATAATAGTTTTGATGGTTTACTTAGAGGTTAATAGATGGATAAATTTGATTATGCAATAATTGGCGCTGGTCCTGGAGGCTATGTTTCGGCAATACGCGCCGCTCAATTGGGATTAAAAACTGTTCTTATTGAGAAGGATAAACGGCTTGGTGGCTGTTGTTTAAACGTTGGCTGCATTCCCTCAAAATGTTTGCTTGAATCAAGCGAATGGTATGCAAATATTAAAGACCACTCCTTGCAGCATGGAATCAGCGTTTCCGATACGAATATAGACGTCACCGCTATGATGAAACGAAAACGGGAGATAGTTGATAATCTCACTGATGGCATCTCAATATTAATGAAGAAGAACGGCGTCACTGTCATTAACGGTATCGGACGTCTCGTTGAACCGGGAAAAATCAATATCGAAACAGGTGACGAGACTATTAAAATAAAGGCTTCAGCAATTACTCTTGCAATGGGCAGCTTGCCCATCGAACTGCCTTTTATCCCATTTCACGCCAGACGTATCGTTAATTCCACTATTGCCTTAGATTTCGACGAGATTCCTCAAAATATGATAGTTGTCGGTGGCGGAGCGATAGGGCTTGAGTTGGGCAGCGTTTGGAACAGGCTCGGCGCTAAAGTTACCGTTATTGAAATGCTGCCACAGATAGCGCCTTTTGCTGATAAACAAATGGCTGTCATGTTGATGCGTTCGCTAAAATCTCAAGGATTTGAGTTTCACCTGAATTCCAAAGTGACTGGAGCCGAAATTAAAACAAGAACAGCCAGCCTGACTTACGAAGACATTAACGGAAATGAGCATACGCTAACGAGTGATCGAATTCTCGTTGCGGTAGGAAGACGACCATTCTCTGAAAATGCCGGTCTTAATAAAGTTGGCGTTAATGTTGAAAAAAACAGCAGCATAACTGTAGATGATCACTTTCAAACAAACATTCAGGGAATATACGCAATCGGAGATCTAATCCATGGACCTATGCTCGCGCACAAAGCTGAAGAAGAAGGCGTGGCTGTAGCTGAGATCATCGCTGGTAAAGAAGCTCACGTTAATTATGATATAATCCCGAACGTTATCTACACATCACCTGAACTTGCAGTTGTCGGAATTAATGAAGAGGAAGCCAAGGCTAAGGGAATAGATTACAGAACCGGCAAGTTCTACTTCAAAGGCAATGGCAGGGCTTTGTCACTCGGTGAAACCGACGGTCTTGTTAAAATCATTGCTGATAAGGAAAATGATCAAATCCTCGGTGTGCATATACTCGGACCAAGGGCTTCTGATATGATAGCTGAAGCGGTTACTGCGATGAGAAATAAAATGACAGCTACCGAGCTTGGAACTATGATCCACGCCCATCCTACTCTTTCAGAGGCTGTCAAGGAAGCCGCGTTGAGTGTCAACGGAATGGCAATACATGGCTGATAATAGCTGCTGTTGCTTTGCATAAAAATACTTTCATTCGAGTAAAAGAATCTATTGAAAGGAAAGCAAAATGCGCATTACAATCATTACAATCATCAGCATCTTTACCGCCTTGCGCCACTACATCAATTAACATCTTCCTAATTGCATTCATTTATTATGACAGGCTGACAATATAAAGACATGTTCTCAATTGTTCAGAGTTCACGCTTTAGCGTGTCCAGTGGGGCAGGCATTTATCCGACCTCTGGCGGGTCCCCGCCTGCCAACGAACCAAGCCTCGTTACTCCTTGCCTACAGTTCAGAGTGAGAGACACTTCATGTTCAACCTTCAGGTTGTCATTCTGAGCGCAGCGAAGAATCTAAAGCGCCATCAAAAGTCATTCCCACGCTTCA
>JAIPJL010000134.1 GCA_021734165.1 bacterium
AGTTGGAGCCATTCAGACAACCAGTTTGTTATCTGGGATTATGAAAATCCTGAAGGCGCTCACCCAGAGGAATGGATTCCTAATGCTTTTATCGGTCGTCTTCCTGCTGAGCGAATTTCCGAAATGGAGCATATTGTTGCAAAGATACTTGCTTATGAAATCGAACCTTACACAGGTGAGCCTTGGGTCGAGGGCGCTCAGTTGATTGCACAGGGCGTACGCTCATGTATTCACACCAACGTAGCTGTCAGAGAACTCATGGAGGGATTTGGATATGACGGAAATAATCTTCACGAAGCTTATGCTGATTACCCAAATGCAATTAATGTTGATGATGCTTTAGATAACATTTCTGAGGGTCTTGGTTTTGTCAACTTCCGCGGTTACAATAATTGGGGAAATATTTCCCAGTACAACATCAGCGCCTTGCGAAACGAATGGAAGTTGCCTGTAGTTACCGGTATGGTTTGCGGCACAAATGATTTCGCAGGCAATTGGGGCGCTGATAGCAATCCGAGCCGAGGTGAAGCCTTTGTTCGAGCTTGGCATGATGATGCAGGAACTGGTGGCGTAGCCTGTTTCGGACCGACCGACCTGAATACTCACACCTGGTATAACAACACCATGGACGGTGAGTTCTATCATACATTATTCAATCGCGGTGTTACATATTTAGGAGCTCTATGTGTGGCTTCTAAGATTCGCCTGATCAGCACTTATCCTTCCAATCTTGACCTCTATGCCGGTACGGAAGTTGGTTACTATTTCTACACTTACACGCTCCTCGGTGACCCAAGTATGCAAGTTCGCACCAGAGAACCAATTCCAATTATAGCTGACTATAACGAGACTTATCCGACCGGAACAACCAGCTTTGATATATTTGTTTGTGACGAAGATGAGGCGCTAATTGAAGGCGCTTATGTACATGTTTACCTCAATGATGAAGCTCGCTACGGCGCTTTTACCAACGGTGAGGGTATAGCCTCTATTAATTGTGATCCGCTCGAAGACGGTGAATATCTGGTAACAGTTTCCGGTCAGAATTACATTCCCGTACTTGGAAGCTGTGCAGTTACACCTGCAGAAGCCTTCCTTGCGCTTGAAGACGTACAGATCGATGATGATGCAAATGATGACAGTAATGGAAATGCTGATGGAATAGCATCCCCTGGCGAGACAATTGAATTGAATGTAACCTTAAAAAACAGTGGTACTGAGGACTCAGAAGGCGCTAACGCCACATTAAGCTCTGATTCACCCTGGATTAATGCGATTACACGTAGCGAGGTTGAGTATAATGCCATCGCAAGCGGTGAAACCGCTGCCGGTAATCGACCGTTTGTGTTTAACCTTCTTCCGGGAACACCTTATGGGGTTGAACTGAATTTTGGATTACATATTGTTTCCGGAAATAACGAATGGGAAAAGAGCTTTACCCTGATCACTAATGGTTATAATTTCAATATTATAAGCTTTATTTTTGCTGATACTTTACTGACTCCGGGCACCGAACAGGAACTTACAATTGAGATTAAAAACAGTGGTGATTTTAACGCGCGTGAACTGAACGCAACGCTCTATTGCGATGACAGAAGCGTTCAAATTCGCGAAGCGGAAAGCTTCTTTGAAGCGATTGCTTCCGGTGATACTTCTGAAAACAACAGAGACATACCGTTCGTGGTTTTCGCTTCACCTAATGCTTATGATGGCAGTGAAGTATCCTTTGGTCTGCTGTTGGTCGATGACAGCGGTTTATCCGACAGTCTCATTTTTACTACTCTGCTCGGTGAACCGACTCCCGATGCTCCGCAGGGACCCGATCCTTACGGTTATTGGGCATTTGACAATCGTGATACAACCTCCGGAATGGCGCCTGAATACAATTGGGTAGATGGACGAAATCGTCTTAATGGGATAAGCGATCAACAGGATGCCGGTGATCAGGGTTCAAGAGTCTATCAGGAGCTTCCGTTTGATTTTACATATTACGGACGTGAGTATTCCGGAATTACGATCAATTCAAACGGTTGGATGTGTTTTGGGCGCAGTGATCAATATTCATGGAACAACCAGGAAATGGGTTCAGGTTTAGCGCCTGCGGCTATGGTTGCGCCTTTCTGGGAAGATCTCTATCAAGGATCAATTTACACCTGGTATGACGAGGATAATGCTCGCTATATAATTGAATGGCGCGAATTTGGATCTGATTTTGGCAGCATGACTTTTGAGGTTATCCTTTACGATCCAACAGTAATTAATACAATCACAGGCGATGGTGAGATTGTATTTCAATATTATACATTTCCAAGGAATCTGAGAGATTATCCGGAAGAAGATCCAACGATAGGCATCTGCTCACATGACCGCGATGTTAAATTACAGATAAGACATGCTCGTACGAGCGATCCCAGAACCGACGGTTTGGAATCTGGAATGGCAGTTCGTTTCACAACCGGTGAATTCATGGAATTAGGCGCTGTCTCAGGTAGAGTTCTTGATATCGTCGATCATTCACCAATGGAAAATGCCTGGGTGCGGATTGATGGCACGGGCTTCTTTGACCGTACTGACGAAAACGGCGCCTTTAAAATCGAGAATGTACCTATAGGTTTATATACTCTCGTTGCCAGTATGCGTCATTTTAATGATGACGAAGCTCTTGAAATTGAGATCACTGAAGATAACGAAACGATAGTTCCCGATTTTGAACTCACACATCCGATTTTCAATATTGACAGGGAAAGAATAAATTACGGACTGCGTCCTGATTCATCGGATTATGTTATTTTTAACATCTGGAATGATGGCAACGGACCACTTGACTACACAATAGAGATTGACTCAAGAGCTCTTCCTCCCGAAGAACGTGACGATCCGTGGGAAATAATGTTCGATTACAACCTTAGTGATACGGCGCGGACAGGTAACTGGGAAGTAGATGGTGACGATTCATCGTACACTGGTGATTACAATCTGAAAGGCATAACCTTTGATGGAGATTATCTATACGTCGCAGGAGCTTTTATCCGTAGTCAGCAGCCACATTTAATTTATGTATTTAATAAGGACGGAGAAAGGGTAAGGCAATTTAATCAGGTCACCTTAGATCCAGATCGTGCTACATGGGGTTATGGCGAAATGGAGTTTAGCGGACAAAATATATTCGCTATTGAAAAGGATACCATACTTGAAATCAATACAGATGGCGAAGTAATCAAAACATTCTTAAATCCACATTCCCGTTCTGCTTCACTCGCTTGGTCTCGCGAAGATGCTAAAATGTTTTCGAAAGGAATTACTGCAAGAACACTGACCGAGTTTGACACTTCAGGCGGAGAACCAATTGAGCATGCTGTACCAGCCAATGGCACCTTGAAAGTTTATGGTATGGCATGGTATCCGATTGATCCTGATGGATATAATCTCTATATGTTCGTGGATAATGAAAATGAAGATGGTGAACCCCGGCTGCAAATAATGAAGTACAGCATTGAAGCTGAAGAAACACAGCATGTAGCTTTCCTCGATTATGATGATAGTTATAAACCGGTTGGCTGTACGATAACAAAACTCTGGAATCCTTTGTTATGGACAATGATCTGCTTGGTTTCGCATGCTGATGGTGATCGGGTTGTAGGATTTGAGCTTGGACCGAACCTGACATGGATTGGATTTGATCCTGATTCAGCTTCTATCCCGCCGCATGAGAATCAACCTGTGACGATTTCTTTCTTCGCTGAGGGTATGCCGGAGCGTGATTACTATGTATTAGCCAAGGTATTGCATAACGCTGTAGGTGACCGTCATGATATTGACGTCTTCTTTACGATTGACAGCGCCTGGGTTAATGACATTGATGACGACGCCATTTTACCGAATGAGTTTACCTTCTCGCCGCCTTATCCGAATCCCTTCAATCCGACCACCAGACTGAGTTTTACGCTGCCCGAGCCATCGCAGGTTGAACTTGCGGTTTATGATCTTACCGGACGACTTGTTCACGAATATGATTTCGGCAGGCTTGAGGTGGGAAGACATGAAGCGATGTTTAACGGAAACAGGTTGTCAAGCGGTATCTACTTTGCGAGATTGAAGGCAGGCAGCGAAGTGATAACACAGAAGATGCTGCTTTTAAAGTGATCTATCACTCAACCAATTATAGCAGTGCTTGAAAGTATTTTCGTATAAGCAAAAATAAAAGTTGATTTAGTCTAAGGAAACCCCCCTTTTATTCCGCCCTACTATGTAGGGGGTAAGGCGACTTGTAAGGCTGTTTGAATGCGAAAATACTTTTGAGCCGTGTTATATAAATAAAAATCCCCCGCAACCGCGGGGGATTTTTGGTTAGTTTTTTTCTCTTTCGACTTCTAAAACTTCCTGTCTCGTAAAGAAATACGGCTGACCCTTCCCACCACCGTTTTCCGGTGTACAGACACAGAAAGACATCGATTCGAAAATCGCGAGTGCCTGCTCGGGATTCCGGTTAATGTTTAGGTCGTTGTAGAAATTACCGACCTGAATGTGGAGCTTGGGCTGCCAGCGCTGCATGGGATTGACCTTGATGGATCGAATTCTGCTATCATGGATTTTAATCCCCAGCCCTTCACTCAGATATGTTTTTATGCGCTGGTATTCTTCTTCGGATATCATTCAAGATTAACTTAAAGTTGTTTAACGAGTGCAGATGACAAACATGAATGTTTGTCCTACTGACACTTTCAAACTCATTTTATACACATCATCTTGGCATTTCTGATCTCTTTATCTGCCCTTAGATTGACAATGTATATTCCCGACGGCAGAGTAGAAGCGTCGATTACAGCCTTATACCAACCAGGCTGCTGTACTCCATAATCCATCGAGAACGCTTCACGTCCAAGAATGTCATAAATCGTTAAAACCGTTTGTGATGTCTGCTTAAGACTATAGTTGATGCGCGTCTGAGCATTGAACGGATTGGGATAGATGCCCTGTATAGCAAACTCAGTCGGTAATCCCAGTTCGGATCCATCAACTGCTGAGGAATGCCTATGGAAAGTAAACCTCTCCAGACATTCAACAGTATCTTCACCGGAAACTGCTTTCACCCACCAACAGGCGTTAAACGCTTCTTCACCAAAAAGTGAATCCTGCAGCGCTATATTTACCGTTGTATCGCTTAAGGAAAAGCACACAGAATCCTCAAGCGCTTCCGATGAGAACCAGATTACATAGCTGACAGTATCTTCAGGATCAGGATCGATTGACGGCTGCCAGGAAAAAGTAACTTCACCACCAAAATCAAGAGTATCATTATTCACAGGTTCAAGCAAATTAAATTCAGATGGAGGTTCATTTTCCGGAGCGCCAAATACGGTAATTGTGAAAGGTATTACGGTTTCACCACGGACTCCGTTGTGAGTGAATAATAGTTCACCTCCGATTTCCAATGGAGGAAAACTCTCGCTGTTGACACCAAGCACAAATTGCTGAACCGAATCCGGAAGCACTTCACCGGTTTCCGGTTCAAGGGACAGCCAATCCTGTCTGCCTACTAACTGCCAGACATTAATCCTGTCATCACTGCCATCATTCACCGTGGTTATCATTACCCAGCTTAACGGGTCGTATTGGTTAGTGATCATTATTCCGCCGGCATTACCGGACTGATCGGGTTCAAGCTCCCGAACGAACATTGTTTCACCATCATCAATATTCATCTTGTAAACCTCCTGACCTTCATCAACGAAATGGAAAATGTAAAGCTGGTATCCATCAGGATCATTAGACCAATATGCCAGTCCGTAGATTCGAAAATCGTTGTTTTCGAGTTCTAAGCCTCGATCAGCATCTCCATCCCGGCTGTAGGCGTATATTGAGCGTCCGGTTTTGCGAGCCATCCACAGCCGCTCTCTATCAGGATCCCAGGCTATAGCGTTTAGCGTTCCCTCCGGTCCTTGAAAAGCTGCAATTGAATCACCATCAGCATTGAAACCAATAACATCTCTGTCTGCTGTCCCCCAAAATAAATCTCCATCATAAGTCATATCCTTAAAACCATAGTTCGATTCGCCAAATTGTCCAAAACGGTTGATTTCTTCACCATCTTTATTCAAAACGTAGATCATATTTTCCCCATCATCACCACTGTAAATATTAGCGCCTGCGACATAGTAGTGACCTGATCCGTACGCCACACCCTCAACACGGCTGTCTCTGACAATTTCGGTTACAGGAATAGTACTTCTTAATTCCCAGGGATCGGCGTCGCCGCCGCCTTCAAGTCGTTTCTCAACGGTATATTCAAGAGTTCCATTGCCGTTGTTAGTTATACTAAAATCTGCTTCATACTGGTCATCAGCATCCATCTCAATATCAATCCTGGGAGGATCCGGATCGCAGGTTGCGTGGAGTAAAGCCATCGAGCCATCTGTTGTTTCATTTTCTCTTACTTCCAGTTCTTCAATCATAAAAGGCAGAAAATCGGTGACATGACAAGTTAAGTCATAACCACCAACAGGAATGTCAAGCATCTGAAAGTAGCCTTCATCATTGGTAAGTCGCATTAAACCAAATTGTTCAAGCACAACCGGTGCATTAGCAATAGGCGTATTATCAGCAGCATTAATGATCGTTCCTT
The DNA here is from genome assembly GCA_021734165.1 of bacterium. Taxonomy (GTDB): domain Bacteria; phylum Electryoneota; class AABM5-125-24; order Hatepunaeales; family Hatepunaeaceae; genus JAIPJL01. The sequence goes on from JAIPJL010000134.1 coordinate 6,623, forward strand.
CTATTGCTCCCACAGGGGATACAACCGACATAATCATCGGTATTTCAATTGCTTCCTGATCGACTCCATCAATATCAATCTTAAGAATTGCATAGTACACACCATCTTCATCAACCTCCTCTGCATTGAAAACCACATTAACCGTTTCATCTTCATTAGCTGCGATCTGACCGGACTTGGGATCGATAGATACCCAGGTAATCCAAGCTTCTTCTGGACCCAAAGCAATAATAGTTTCAGCTTGAAGGTAGTCAAAATCGTTGCGTATGATTGTAAAACCCAAGTCGCGCTCTTCGTTCTGGAAGCCGATCATAATATCCGCATCGTCATACATTCCGATCTCAGCGTATTGAAAAACGATCAGTCCGCTGGCATTAACAATTACCTGGAATGTCCAGAGATCATTTTCGGCATTAGCGTCCTGAAAATGGGGCACTCCCTGCCAGGTGCAGATAGCCTGGTTTTCATCTGACCAGAAATAGATATTCCCTGCAACAATCGGATTCAAGTCCTGGTAAGCAACACAAATAAGATTCGGAGGAGGTGTTTCGGAATTAGCAGCCGCAGAATCGGTCGGCAAATCCTCTGGCCATTGGTTCAAGGGACGGAAATATATTATTGTATTTGGATCTTCCCCCATAACGATCATGCCGTTAGGATAAATCGTCATACGGTCAAATTCGTTTCCATAGTAATTAACGGTAAATCCGAATTCATATTCCCCTGCGCTGCTGTCGTCGTATATCTGCTCGATATCGACAACACCGTCAAACTCTCTAATGTCAATCCAACTATACTGCGGGCAGTCGTCTTCTTCCCAATCCCGCCATTCGTAGGTTGCATCGTCAGGACCTCCGCGTTCATCTCTAAACGGCGCTCCGCTGATGATTCTCTCAAGCTCCTGAGGCATTATTCCTATGCTGTAGCCGATCTCTTCATCGCCCTCGTTGGACAGAATCAACTCATTCTCAGATTGAGCGTTTTCATCGACGGAAACCGCCATCCCGTAAGGATTAACGGATAGGTCTCCGACTGCTGTGTTGGTTGGCAGGATAGTGCAGAGAAATAACGTCACAGCGAAAAACAAGTAACTTGAAATGCGCATGATACCTCCTGTGTCAAGTTTTAATTCACCGGTCATTTTATCACGGAAAGCAGATCAACGAATAACGACAGTAACCGGCGTCAGACGTGTGGTTTCTTTGTTACGGTAAGTCATGTATAAAATAAGCAGGCATCAGCAAAATGTCAAGGATGGAAGTGGGAAAGTAAGAAAGTTTGAAAGTGTAAAAGTGGGAAAATCGGGTAGGGCGGATACTCTTGTCTGCCATTCTACCTTGCATGGAATGTCCAGCTTGTCTGGACATAAAATAGTGATAAAATGTCAAAATGATATTTAATAATCCTGTCCAGCAAGCTGGACAGGGCATTATATTATTTTGCTTCCTTCATCACGCTCTGGGGGGAGGAATTAAAGGGATGGTAATTACTTTACCAAAACCATCTTCTGATTCAACTCCACTCCGCCTGCCTGTAGTTGCACAATATACAATCCGGTTGCTAAACCATCGGAATTAAAACTGTATGTGTGTTGTCCGACAGAAACATCTTCCTCAACCAGCCTCCTGATTTCCCTGCCTGTAATATCATATACAGTTAAACGAACGAAAGTCTGCTTCGACAGATTATAGCAAATATTTGTAAAAGAATTGAACGGATTAGGATATGGCTCACAAAGTTCATAGTCGGCAAGAGGTTTGTAATTTCCGCTATGAACATTGCTAATGCCGGTACATTGCAGAATTTGTATTCCTGAACCTTCAGTTATATAAATATAACCGTTATCTATTATCATACTATAAGGATAATCGAATACATCAATCCCTGCGACAAATTCCGGCTCTTCGGGATTACGAGCATCATAAACTCTGAATTGCGGTGACTGAGTGGATATGATTGTAACTAAGTCATGTTGAACATCTGATTGACATAAACAATCATCATTAGTAAACCTGCTCAGTTGATTTGGATGTGTCGGATCGCTTAAATCAAATATTCTTCCACCGGTAAAAAGCAAGCTACCCTCAATCACGAGTGGAGATTCAAATGGATCGTTTTGATTAACAGAGATGATTTCCGGATTCTCAGGGTCAGCAATGGAAATTATATATGAATTGCCTCCCCAAAAACCATCTCTTGATGTATATATATAGTCATGATATACGGCAATTGCTGGACTAAACGCAGATTCCCGATTCTGGTTTTCTGGAATCTCACTCAGATGTCCTATTACTTCGGGATTTTCAGAGTCAACAAGTAAGATAATCCATAAGTGTCCTGCAATGGTTCGCCAATCTAAGTTATATTCCCTTGCAGTAACTACGAATCCTGAATCCCAGGGAGCAATACTAAACTGGGCTAGTGTCATGTCAAGCATCAATAGTCGGATAAAGTCGTGACAGTTTTATCCTGGCGCTTTCTGTTGTGAACTGCCAGTTGACCTTTGCGTTCTTGTTATTCCTTGAGTTCTGCCACGCACTCACTTCTTTTCTGACAA
>JAIPJL010000011.1 GCA_021734165.1 bacterium
AGAAGCGTTAAAGACTTCCTCCTGTGTGAAGGGAATATCCAATCTATATATTTTTGCTGAGTTAAATAAACGCTTTATATGTGATTGCAGTCTGAATATTGCAGGACCTTTTGGTGTATCATAGCAACGAAGTCCTTCAAAAACTGCTGAACCGTAATGAATGACATGCGACATAACATGAATAGTCGCATCTTTCCAGTCAATAATCTTTCCTGAAAACCAGAGTTTTGCCTCTTCGTCAAATGCGGACATATTTTCACCTCAATTTTTTGACCATGGGCTTGTTTTGTTGTATTTGTCATGTATTCACAAATGACAAATAAACAAATAATAGTTTACAAAATTGTACTTCAGTATAACCTGATTAAAGCTCTTTTATCTTCCGATAACCTGATCAGCAATCACCATGTTCATTACTTCGCTGGTCCCTTCATAGATCGTAGTTATCTTTGAATCACGAAGGAAACGCTCAACTGGATATTCCTTGATATAACCATAGCCACCGTGAATCTGAATTGCTTCAAGGGCATTACGAACTGCTAGCTCTGAGCAGAACAGTTTTGCCATTGCCGCTTCCTTGATGTAGTTCTCTTTTCTGTCTTTTTTAGCAGCAGCTGAATACAGCAGCATCCTGGCAGCTTCTGTTTCCATAGCCATTTTAGCAATCTTAAACTGAATTGCCTGGAATTTAGCAATAGGCTTGCCGAATTGAACGCGTTCCTTGCTATACTTTACAGATTCATCTATACATGCCTGAGCTATTCCAAGAGCCTGAGATGCAACACCGATACGACCACTATTAAGCGCAGTCATGGCAATCTTGAATCCCATTCCTTCTTGACCAAGCATGTTTGCAGCGGGTACTCTGCAATCTTCAAATGTGATAGCAGTTGTATCTGTACCTCTTATACCCATCTTGTTCTCATGCTTGCCAACTATGAAACCGGGTGTACCCTTCTCGATCATAAAAGCAGAAGTGCCTTTAAGACCTTTTTCTTTATCGGTTACTACAAAGGCAAGTAACACATCACAGTTTTCACCTGAAGTAATGAAGCACTTAGCCCCATTTATTATGTAATGATCACCATCTTTGACAGCATTTGTAACCATCGCGCCAGCATCCGAACCAGCGCCTGGTTCAGTCAATGCAAAAGCACCAAGCATTTCACCCTGGGCAAGAGGTCTTAAAAAGCGTTCTTTCTGATCATCGTTTCCGAATAATTCATTCGGGTAAACAACAAGACTATTTTGTACAGAAATGACAATTGCTACTGAAGCATCAACTCTTCCGAGTTCCTCGACTGCTATACAGTAACTTATCATATCGAGTCCGGATCCACCAAGCTCTTCAGGAAGGTTAACTCCCCAGAAACCAAGTTCTCCCAGTTTTTTCAGTTCTTTTCTTGGGTAATTACCTGTTTCATCTCTTTCTGCAACACCCGGCGCTAATTCCGCCAAGGCAAAATCGCGAATGGTCTGACGAACCATCTGCTGTTCTTCGTTGGGTTTAAAATCCATTCTTTACTGTCCTTAGAAGCTAATTGTAATTGTAGAAACCTTTACCGTTTTTCCTGCCAAGATGGCCGGCAGCGACCATTTTCTTTAAGAGCGGACACGGGCGGTATTTGCTGTCGCCGAGTTCTTTGTGAAGAACTTCCATGATGGCAAGACAAACGTCCAGACCAATCAGATCAGCGAGTGTTAGAGGTCCCATCGGATGAGCCATACCAAGTTTCATCACCGTATCGATGGCTTCTGCGTCAGCAATGCCTTCCATAAGACAATAGACAGCCTCATTGATCATCGGTAGTAAAATACGGTTTGCGATAAAACCTGGATAATCGTTTACCACACAAGGCGTTTTACCCATCTTTTCAGCAAGACCTGTAACGATTGATAAAGTTTCATCTGAAGTAGCAAGCCCTTTGACTACTTCGACGAGCTTCATCATCGGTACCGGATTCATAAAGTGCATTCCAATTACAGACTCAGGACGCTTTGTTTGAGCAGCGATTAGCGTTATTGAAATAGATGATGTATTACTTGATATAATAGCGCCTTCTTTGCATATACCATCAAGTTTCTTGAATAGATCAAGTTTAATAGCTTCATTTTCGGTGGCTGCTTCAACAACGAAGTCAGCAGTAGCAACATCATCCAGATTTGTTGTAGTTTTAATCCTGCCAAGTAGTTCAGTCTTCTTTTCTTCGGTCAGTTTTTCTTTGCTGATCAAACGATCACAATTTTTGGTAATGATTCCTAATGCACGATCAAGGAATTCCTGCTTTATATCAACTAAAATCACGTTGTAACCACTCATAGCAGCGACATGTGTAATACCGTTTCCCATAGTACCGGAACCGATTACACCAATTGTTTTAATCTCCATTTATTACTCCCTATTATGGTTAGATTTTATTTTAAACTTATAGTTTTTCTACTATAAGCGCAACAGCCTCACCACCACCAAGACAGATACCGGCTGCTCCCCAATCGACTCCTCGATCAAGCATAGCATTAACCAGTGTAATCAGAATGCGAGCGCCGGAACATCCAATCGGATGACCAAGCGCAACAGCGCCGCCATTGACATTGACTTTTGCAGCATCAATACCGAGTAGTTTTGTATTTACCAAACCGACAACCGAGAAAGCCTCGTTCAGCTCAAATAACCCAATCTCGTCTAAAGATAAATTGCTTCCATCGGCTTTTTTAGTTTTGGCAACCGCATTTCTAATTGCTTTTTCTGGAGCTGTGGTAAACCATTCCGGCTCCTGTGCATGAACACCTTGTCCATGAATGCGAGCGAGTGGTTTCAAACCGCGTTTTTTAGCAGTTTCTTCGCTCATCAGCACCAGAGCAGCAGCGCCGTCATTTATTTTAGAGGCATTTGCGGCAGTGATTGTACCGTCTTTTTTAAATGCTGAGCGCAATTGACTGATCTTGTCAAATCTGACTTTTTTAGGCTCTTCATCTTCACTTATTACAATCGGATCACCTTTACGCTGTGGAATTTCAACCGGACAGATTTCGTTATTAAATTTTCCGGCTTCGGCAGCTGCAATGGCTTTTTTGTAGCTGTCGATAGCAAATGCATCTTGGTCTTCTCTTGAAAAGTCGTATTTTTCAGCACAAACTTCACCACACATCCCCATGTGCATATTGTTATAAGGATCCCACAGACCGTCGAAAATCATACCATCAACTAATTTACCATCACCCATACGATAACCCCCGCGAGCATTGAACAGGTAATAAGGCGCATTAGACATTGATTCCATACCACCTGCAACAACGATGTCCGACTCACCGAGCATGATAGACTGAGCGCCGAGCATCACTGATTTTAATCCTGAACCGCACACCTTATGAATTGTCATGCAGGGAACGGAATAAGGAAGTCCAGCATAAACTGACGCCTGGCGAGCGCCAGCCTGACCAACACCGCCCTGCAAAACCATACCCATTAAGACTTCATCAACTTCTTCAGGTTTCAATTTTGCGCGTTCAACTGCTGCTTTTATCGCTGTTGCACCAAGTTTAACCGCGGGTACTGCTGAAAGACTGCCGTTGAATGAACCAATCGGTGTTCGAGCCGCGGATACTATAACTACATTACTCATTTTAACTCCTGTATATTTTAATTTTAAATTATCGTAAAACGTCTATCGTACTGTTAACTCCATGACAAAATACACATTCCCACATATTCTTCTTAGCTAAATCAAGCCATTTGCTACGATGCTTGATTAATTCATCTTTATCATAATCATATTTCGTCGTTTCAGATAGATTTGCGTGTTCTTTTACCGGAATCAAATCTCCAGGAAAAAACACAGTCTCCTTATTTTCAGTCGCAATGACTATCTGATGTCCCGGGCAATGTCCGGGTGTATGATAAACCGAAAGTCCGGGTATTATCTCTTGATCACCATTAACGGTGATTAATTGACCGGAATCAATTAAAAGTCTAACATCATCCCGATCGTAATCGATGCTGTGTTCATAATTCTGATCTAAAGCAATCTCAAGCTCTTTTTCCTGAACATAATATAATGCATTTGTGAATGTTTTTGCAAGACTTCCATCTTCTAATCGATGTGTGCAGCCTCCTGAATGATCATAATGCAGATGAGTCAACGCTACAATATCGATATTTTCCGGTTTAACATCAAGCTTATTCAATTGCTGAATAAGCATTCTTGGAAGTTGATAGTCCATCAATCCAAGTTTAGTATAATCGCGTTTATTACCAAGCCCTGTATCGATAAGAACGTTTTTCCCCGCTAACCTGATAAAAAGCTGATTTAATCCAAGAAATAACCTGTCAGACTTAATTCCAACTGATTTAACAGGAAAATCATCAGCAGGAATTTTAATCCAGCCATCGTTGATGATATGGTATTCCAATAATCAAAATCCAGCTAATCCTTAAGCAGCGTTCTTGCTATTACAAGTCTTTGAATCTCGGAAGTACCTTCACCGATCTCGCATAGTTTTGCATCGCGGAACATCCTTTCAACCGGATACTCTTTCATGTAGCCGTAACCACCATGAATCTGTATCGCTTCTTCAGCTACCTTCGTGCCAATCTCCGAGGCAAATAGTTTTCCCATTGCAGCTTCTTTACCAAAAGGCTTACCAGCATCATGTAAACGAGCTGCATTGTAAATCAGGTGTCTTGCCGCTTCAATATGAGTTGCCATCGTGGCAAGTTTCATCTGAATTGCCTGAAAACTTGAGATTGGACGCCTGAATTGTATCCGCTCCTTTGAATACTTAACAGCTTCGTCAAGCGCTCCTTGTGCAATTCCGAGCGCCATGGCGCCGATTGAAATTCTACCTCCGTCGAGAATCTCCAAAAAATAGGGGAATCCTCTACCCTCTTCACCAAGCAGATTTTCAGCGGGAACTCGGCAGTCATCAAAGATCAAACCGGCGGTGTCTGAACCACGAATGCCTAGTTTATTCTCTTTACGATCAATGCTGAAACCGGGTGTATTCTTTGGAACAATAAACGCGCTTATCCCTTTAGACGATGGCTTCTCTTTGTCAGTAACAGCCGTTACAGAATATACCTCAGAAACGGAAGCATTTGTAATGAACCGTTTGTTTCCATTGATTACCCATTCGTCACCATCTCTAACTGCTGTCGTTTCAGTGCCTCCTGCATCTGAACCGGCGTTTGCTTCAGTAAGTCCGAAAGCGCCTAAGATTTCACCGGAACAAAGTTTTGGCAGCCATTCCTGCTTTTGCTTTTCATTACCGAATTTATAGATTGGATTGACTCCCAGCGATATATGCGCCGCAAGTGTGATACCATGCGAAGCGCAGACGCGTGAAATTTCCTCAACGGCTATTGCATAGCATATATAATCCATACCTGCGCCGCCGTATTCTTCTGGGAATACAATCCCCATAAGACCCAGTTCACCCATCTGCTTAACCGTTTCTACTGGAAAACGGCATGTCTCATCTATTTCCGCTGCTATCGGCTTTACTTCGTTTTGTGCAAAGTCATGCACCATCTCTCGCAACATTTGTTGCTCTTCGGTCAGGAACATTTTTCTCCTCTATCGTTTTAAAAAGGATTACAAGATTTCAGGATTTTCATCCTCATTTGATTTTAATTTACAACAATTTCAGCCAATAACTCGGCTGTGTGTCGTACTATTATACCACTGTTTGTATTATTTACTACTGATTGTAACCGCAATGCACAGCCAGGTGAACCAACCAGAATTTCTTCTGCTCCTGTTTCAATGGCTTGATTTATCTTTCTTTCAGCAATCTTATATGAGGTGTCGTTATGAAAAAAAGCATAGCTGCCTCCGAATCCACAACAATGATCACTATAAGGTAGCTCCCTTATTTCAAGTCCGTCAACAGCATTTAATAAATCTCGCCAGCGACTGCCTCTTCCGACATGAATGATATGACATGAATCGTGTAATGTAATAGCTTTCTTATATTTCCCCAATTTCAATCTTCCATCATCAAGCGCTTCTGCTAATAAATGTCCTAAATCAGTAGTAATTTCAGCAAGCTTTTCTGCTTCGGATTGTAATTCTCTATCACTCTGAAACAGTTCAAGATAGTCATGTGAAAATGCGCTGCTGCATGTTCCATCTGGAGAAATTACCTTATCAACGTTTAACTTATTAAAAAGTTCGATATTATGAACAGCAAGTTTTCTGGCAATATCCCAGCTTGCATTATTAATCGCAGGCGCTCCGCAACAGACCTGCTCCTTCGGGATTACTACCCGCCATCCGGCTGCATTTAACAGCTTGATAACCGCATCAGCAACCCAGGGAGTTGATAAATTTACACTGCAACCAAGAAGTAATCCAACGGATCCGACTTCATTTACAACAGGATATTCACCGTCAAGATGTCTGATATAAGGCGCTCCTTTGAAAATCGGCAGCGATTGTTTACCGAGTTTTGCCTGTCTGTGATCATCCTTATCAAATCCGCTTAATAATCCTGCAAGTTTTACTTCAAGTTCAAAGAGCTTTGGTTTGTTAATTGTCCAATACAAACCTGCATGTTTAAGTTTTCCGGCGCTTGTTAACCCACTCATATCCTGACGAGCTGTCGTCCATAAACGCTGAGTCTTCACACCTGCCGGACAAACGGTTTGACAAGCATAGCAAGTTAAACAATCATCAAATAAATCAGCGATTCCCGGTGATACTTCAATAGACTCATCAATCAATGCTTTTAAAAGAACAATCTTTCCCCTGGCGGTTAAGCCTTCGTTACCCTTAACAAGATAAGTTGGACAGACAGAGAGGCATAAACCGCAATTAACGCATTTATCGAGTTCGTCTGTGCGAAGACTGATTTCATTCAGTTGCTTTTCCTTCACCAGTTTCTCCGAGAGGAGCGAGTTCTATCATTATCTCACCGAAACCAACTTGCTGCCCTGCTTCGACATGTACTTTATCCACAACACCGTTCATCATTGCTCGCACTTCATTTTCCATCTTCATAGCTTCAACGATCACAATCGGTTGATCACGCTTAACTTCGTCACCTTCTTTCACCAGAAGCTTGATTACAGAACCGGGCATCGGAGCTACAACACGGTTATCATCACCTCCATCAGTTGATCCTGCAGTGACGTCATCATGCGTCACATCTTTGAAATTCCAGGTTTTACCTGCAATATGAACAAATATATCATCCTTAACTCTGACCGCGTGGCAACGGATGATCTTTTCATCCTGCTTAATTATATATCCTGCATTTGGCTGTTCATTTATTATCAGATCGAGACTTTGATCATCGCACTTGAGCGATAACAAATCACCTTTGCGGTTGACGTCAAACTCATGAACTCCGCTATTATCTTTAAGTTTCAGTCTCATTTCAAACCTCCTGAACCGAATTGCCAGGCGCCGATCTCAAGCCAGGGACTCGGTATTTCGTGAGTTCCATCACCAGTGGAGACAGTTTTTCTTTCACTCGGTAAGGAGGCTAATGCCAATGCCAAGCCAAGCTCTTCATCGCTTGCAGCAGGTGGTTTCCAGTCAGGAAGATATTGCGGAATAAAACCTGTATGCAGATTTCCATCGGTAAATGCCTGATGTTCGAGTACCGCTTTAAGGAAATCTATATTAGTAGTCAAACCAAGTATCACAGTATCATCCAAAGCCATTTGAATGCGTTTAATTGCTGATGCTCTGTCGGATGCGGTAGCTATCAGTTTGGCGACAATTGGATCATAGTAAACTGAAACCTCATCGCCTGATTCTACTCCACCATCGAATCGAATGCCAAGTCCACGCGGTTCTTTCATAAAATGAACGGGACCAGCAGACGGTAAGAACCCTGCAGCAGCGTCTTCAGCATAGATACGCGCTTCAATGGAATGTCCGCGCTGCTTAATATCATCCTGCCCCCAGGATAACTCTATACCGGCAGCAACAAGTATTTGCTCCTTAACGAGATCAATACCGATTGTTTCTTCTGTTACCGGATGCTCCACCTGGATACGGGTATTGACTTCGAGAAAATAGAAATTACGATCTTTATCAAGAAGGAATTCCACAGTACCGGCATTGACATACTTGGCAGCTTCGATAACTTTAACTGCTGTTTCACCCATGCGGTGCCTGAGTTCGTCATCAAGCGCCGGAGATGGTGTTTCCTCGATGATCTTCTGATGACGGCGCTGAATTGAGCATTCGCGCTCACAGAGATGAATACGGTTGCCTTGCCAGTCACCGAACACCTGGAACTCGATATGACGCGGCTCAACGAGGTATCTTTCTAAGAAAACAGTAGGATCACCGAAGGCAGCTTTAGCTTCACGCTGAGCAGCTTCGATTGACGACTGAAGGTTTGCTGGGTCGTTGACAACCCGCATCCCTTTGCCACCTCCACCGGAAGCTGCTTTAACCAAGACAGGGAAGCCAATCCGTTCAGCTTCCTTGAGCAATGTTTTATCATCGAGTGCTGAGTCGCTTTTCATGCCCGGGACAAGCGGGACGCCTGCTTCAGCCATAGTCTTGCGGGACTCGACTTTGTTGCCAAGCAATTGAATGGACTCCGGAGTAGATCCGATAAAGACCAGATCCGCTTTACCGACTGCTCTCGCAAATTCAGCATTTTCAGCGAGGAAGCCATATCCCGGATGAATAGCGCAGCAGCCTGCTTTTTTAGCTGTCTCAATGATAACAGCCTGGTTGAGATAGCTCATGTTTGGAGCAGCCGGACCGATGCAGTATGCTTCATCCGCTTCTCTGACGTGCATGGCTGTTTTATCGACTTCGGAATATACTGCAACCGCCGTAATACCAAGCTCATGACAGGCTCGGATAATGCGGATTGCGATTTCACCGCGATTTGCGATTAAAATTTTGTGTAAATCTATTTTAGAGTTCTCCAATTAAATTGTCAATTTAGTTTTCCTATCTAACTTCTCTTGATACACCAGCTTTATTTGCTACTCTAAAATTAGAAGAAACTTTCACATACTTAACTTTCTTATCTGAATCCCAAGAACGAACCGCTTTTGAATTCTCATCGATTCTAGATCGCAGTGAAGATTCATTAATCTGTGCTTTTCTTTTATTTGTCATTAGTACTCCGAATTATGTTTATCTTGTTCCCTAACTGATTGATGAAATGCTTTTCTCTGTCCAAATACGACTTTTTATCTAATTGCATTCTAAGTTGGGTTTTAACTTTAGCTACCGGAACTATAGTATTAATACCTATTTTTCTTTTTACAGGATACCCAGAACCAAGAGTCATTGAAAACAAATCAAGAAATCTACGCGGACCGATTCCTGTAAATGACTCAAAGACTATCTTACTACCGTTAGTAGCTTCAAGTGTTATTGCATCCGAATGTAATTCCAATGCTTTACTCTTTGGGTAAGGTTCCACAAAAACGACTCTTTTTATACCAGCGGCAATAATGTGTTTTGCACAGTTATGGCAAGGAAATGTGGTTGAATAAAGCGTCCCACCTTTACATGAAATACTCTTTCGCGTGCATGAAACAATTGCTTCCATTTCTGCATGAACAGCTCGACCATATTCTGTAATATCCATTAATTCACTATTAGAAAGTACTTCTTTTAGCTTATCTTTATCATCCCCTTTAAATCCAGTATTTTTAATAATATTATCTGCTATCCCTAAGCTTATCTTTTTATTAGAATCCACTCCTTTAGTATAATCTCTACCACCTTCATCATCTTTAATAATACTTCCACTTGAATCTAAATGAGGCCAATAAAGTCCACCACCATATTTTGGAACATCATTAGCTCCTGTAGATATTATCTCGTCATTTATTGTAATTACAGCGCCAACCTGTCTTGATAAGTCTGCTGATCTTAATGCAGAAATAAAAGCCATATACATAGCAAACTCGTCAAATGTAGGAGTGTGATATGGAAAACCAAATAAAAGATCTATAAATCTGCTAACTTCATTTTGAATGCGGTTTCTATTTGAAGATACTTGTATAAAGAAGTCAGATAAATGAAATGTATCTCGTGTCTTTTGTCCATATGGAACATTCTCATTCTCATCTCTATCAAAAAGTAATTTAAGGTCACTGTCTTTAACGCCTTTGCTCTTTAAATATCTTTCACGGCTTATGCTGTCGGCAAATACTCCTACTAACCAAAAACCACTTGAATAGATATGACGTAATGTAACTACTTCATTAGGGTGTTTTAATGATTCAATAAGATATGCTACTCGTTGATTTTTATCTTTTATAATCCTATTTTTATCGCGTATTTCTTGTATTTTTAAGGCAATACCCAATGCAAGTATATCGTGCAGTTTTGATTTTTTTCTTAACTCATCTCCTGCATCCATATATCTGGTAATTCTTGTAAATTCTTTTAAACCCTTTCTCATAGATTCCCCTCTAATCATATCTATAATATCATTAGATACCTTTATTATATTCACATCATATCCGTAAGTCTCTAATTCATTTTTAAGACAATCCCGAATAACATTAATCTCTGAACCTACGGCCCCTACCAGCCCGATTACTAATTCAGAATCAGCAATTACCATAGGTTCAAATGGAATTAAATCTTTATGCATTTTTAACCTTAATAAATCGCTCTAAATTATAGTACAAACAATATTTAGTCACTATTCTCAACCCAAATCCCAACCTTCTTTTCCTTCGCTTCCTTCTCAAGTGCTATGTATTTATCCAAATCATCAATGGGGAACCTTTTATCAACTCTAGCAAGACCCTTTTTTATAAGTAACGCACCGAAGTCAATTGAGTGATCATCTCCATACATGATCTTCATAAAAGCATATCCATCCTTATCATACACAATTCCATCAGCATTGTTATTCAATGTATATGAATAAACAGCTACGAGTTCTCCTTCAAGCTCATTTTTAGTAAACTCGAAAACTTTCTGACCAAACTTTTCATCTAAGTCAGGTGTGTTCACACCGGAAATATGAGCTTTGAAACCACCTTCACATTCAATAGTATCACCGTCGTGAACCTTCTTAATTACAAGCGTATTTGCGCTAACTGGTGTTACAGTAATCGCAATCACTACTGAAAATATGAATACAGTTTTTAGAAATGATTTCATGTTTAATGAACCTTTATTGTAAGTGTTTTTTTTACCACAGAGTCACAAAGACACAGATATCTTTGTGAGCTTTGTGTTCTCTGTGTTAAACTAATTACTCCACTTCGGCTTTCGCTTCTCTAAAAATGCCTTCGTTCCCTCCTGTCCTTCCGGTCCGGTACGCAACTCAGCAATCATATTAGCCGTGTATTTGATATATTCTTCACGCGAAAGCTGCGGTACGTCACGCACAAGACGCTTGGCAGCGTCAATAGCAACCGGTCCTGAGGTCAGCAGAGCCTTCAATATAACATCAACCTCTTCATTCAGCTTACCTTCTTCGGCAACTTTGTTTACAAGGTTATAACGATCAGCCTCTTCAGCGCTGATTCTGCGACCGGTTATGAATAACTCGCGTGAGCGACTCTGACCAACTTTGCGTACAACGTAAGGTCCGATGCAACCCGGCACCAGTCCTATCTTGACTTCACTGAAGCTGAAAAAGGCTTTATGATCAGCAATAGCAACATCACAGGATGAGACAAGACCAGTTCCACCACCGATAGCCGCGCCATTGACACGCGCAATCGAAGGCTTGGGACTTCTCGCAATAGCATCGAACATATAGGCAAGTTTAAGCGCATCCTGGAAGTTTTCCTCGAAGCCCAACTGCCCCATACGCTTCATCCAGTCAATGTCAGCGCCTGCGGAAAATACCGTACCTTCACCGGTTACAACCATAGCTCTGACATCGTTGTCAGCGCTGAGTATATCAACCGCCTTATGAATGTCGGCTATCATCCGTTCGTCGAAAGCATTCCTGACTTCCGGACGATTCATGGTTATCCAGCCGACGCGGTCTTTTATCTCAACTTTTATTGTCTGATAATCGTTCAGTTTAAACCTCATTTTTGAACCACAAAGTCTCAAAGAAACAAAGCAAAATATTCTTAGTGTCTTTGTGCCTTGGTGGTTAACAACTACATTCTGAAAACACCCGGCTTATAATCGGGAATCGGCTGATTTAATGACATCGCGATCGCCAGTCCTAAAGCTGTCCTGGTATCAATCGGATCGATTATTCCATCATCCCAAAGCCTTGCTGTAGCGTAATATGGACTGCCTTCTGTCTCGTATTTTTCGAGAATCGGTCGCTTGAATTCCTTCTGCTCTTCCTCAGTCATCGGATCTAAACCACGTTTAGCCATCTGCTCCATCTTGACCTGTAAAAGCACATTAGACGCCTCTTCACCACCCATCACCGAAATACGCGCATTAGGCCACATCCACATCAAACGCGGTAAATAACCTCTTCCACACATAGCATAATTCCCAGCTCCATGTGATGCGTTGGTTATCACCGTAAAACGCGGTACCTGTGCATTAGCTGTAGCGTGGATCATCTTAGCGCCGTCGTTAGCTATTGCGCTATGCTCGTATTCTTTTCCGACAATGAAACCTGTGATGTTCTGGAGATAGAGCAATGGTATTTTACGCATTGCACATAATTCAATAAAATGCGCGCCCTTTCTGGCTGACTCGCCAAAAAGAACTCCGTTATTGGCAACGATGCCAATAGGATAACCCATTATCCTCGCAAAGCCTGTTACAAGCGTCTGAGCATGCAGCTCCTTGAATTCCTGAAAGCGGCTGCCGTCAACCATACGAGCTATAACTTCCTTGACATTAAAGGCTTTACGGTTGTCTGAAGGAAGGATTCCATAAAGCTCTTCCGGATCGTAGTAAGGGTCTTCAGGAGTATCACGATCAATCTTGAACTTTGGCTCACGGTTCAGGTTTTCGATTATGTTGCGCAGGATTTGCAAAGCATGTTCATCGTTCAGAGCATAATAATCACTAACGCCGGAAATCCTGCAATGGACGTCAGCTCCGCCCAACTCTTCAGGTGTTACTGTAACTCCCGTTGCTGCTTTCACCAGGGGAGGTCCACCAATGAAAATTGTTCCTTGTTTGCGAACAATGACTGTTTCATCTGATAACGCAGGAACATAAGCTCCACCGGCAGTGCAGGATCCCATTACCGCCGATAACTGTGGTATCTTCCGGGCTGACATGATGGACTGATTGTAGAAAATACGCCCGAAGTGCTCTTTATCGGGAAATACGCCATCCTGCAGCGGAAGAAATACTCCACCTGAGTCAACGAGATAGACACAGGGCAGGTTGTTTTCCAGGGCAACTTCCTGGGCGCGGCAATGCTTAAGTACTGTCATCGGGTAGTATGTACCACCCTTGACAGTTGCGTCATTAGCGACTACAAGCACCTCACGCCCATGAACTACTCCAACACCGGTGACAACGCCGGCGCTTGGTGCATCGTTGTTGTAAAGGTCATAAGCAGCGAGAGGATTCAACTCCAGGAACGGCGTTCCGGGATCGAGCAATCCTTCGATGCGTTCACGGGCTGTCAGTTTACCACGCTTTTTATGACGTTCGACATGCTGAGGAGGTCCACCCTGCTTGACTTTATCAAGTCTTTCTCTAAGCTGAGCTACAACTTTCAGCATTGACTCCCGGTTGGATTTAAAATCATCAGACCGGGTGTTGATTTTAGTTTCTATGCGATTCAATTTCGACCAAGTTTATTTACTGTTTAGAGTTCACGTTTCAACGTGTTCACAAAGCAATTACTTACTTGTTTTGAATATCCTGTTTATCATGTATATTTATTTTGCGTTTTATCAGGATTAATGTATCACCCGTAAACAACTTTACCATTCTCAGTTATATCTCTCTCTAAAGTATTCGCAATCCGATGAAATCTTTTTAATTCATCTGTAGTCAAAACAAATAAATCCATAGAGAAGTCTGGTAATCCAAAAAGATCATAGATTCCCAAGGTAACTTCTCGCTTTGAAAACTCACCATCATAGATTACGACAATATCATAATCACTGTCAATTCTACAATCACCTCGCGCCCTCGATCCGAATAAATAAATCTTAACCGGATTGATGTAAGAAACGATTCTATCGATTATTTGTTGAAGTTGTGTGTCCATAGTCTTCTTTTAACTTGTTTCTTAAGATAAAAATTCATCACCGTAGGCTTAGTATTGATCATAATCCGAACTAAAAATCCTTTACTTTACCAAACTCATCTTTGAAGTACTTATGTATCATATCACCAGTAGTGTTATCTGAAACATTATCAAGATATTTGAAAGCTCGATCTTCATCCAATGCCAGAAATGAATGACAAAGAGTACAATCCATAGATATCGAATTATCCTCATCATCCCTTAAGTTGCTGTTATGACAGCGAAAACAACCTCTGTTATCCTTGTGTCCCAGATGACTTGGATAAGAATTCCAGGTTATGTTCATTCGATGATGGATATTCCTGCTGTATATTGTTTTCACTTCCTCAACAGCATTTGTAATTTCATCGCCTTTTTCAGAAATTAGATTCGGAAACTCCTTGTTATAATAATTCCAAATATAGTTATCGATCTCTTTCAGACCAGTATCTAAATCAGGATAATTGTTCAGTAACGCTCCAAGTGTTCTTTGTTTAATATAGGGAAGCGATCTGTCGATCAAGCCTCGCTGTATAATCTCATCGATAGCCTGTTCCGGATCCTGATAGATATGAGTCGCTCGGTTATGGCAGTCCACACAGTCAAGCACTCGTATTTCATCTGATTTTTCATCATTCGATAAAGACAGCTTCTTATTGTAGTATTTCTTAAAACTGCTGTCAGACTGCAAAACTTCCACCCAGATTATCTCTTCCCGTTCATCATCAACCGAAGTATATTTTATCCTGTTTTTGTTCGAAACGTGCCAATGGCTCCCAGCAACAAATCCTTCACCCCCTGAACCGATTTTCATAACAAGTGTGGTGTACTGAGGTGAATTTTCCTTATCAAACTTATAATTTACCTTTTCCACTATCCTGTTGCCATGAAATTTCTCAGGCCAGTGACATTTTTCACAAGTTTCACGAGCCGGTCGCAGATTTCTCACAGGAGTCGGTATTGGACATTCGTAAAGATCGAAAGTAACTGAAATCATCTGCCACATACCGTTAAGCTTTGAATCAATTAAAGCATCCACACCCTCACCTACATGACATTCGACACATTTGACCCTGGAATGAGGTGACTGCTGATAAGTAGTCCACTCCGGATTCATAACGCTGTGACAAGCAGTCCCACAGAAATGTGCTTCATCCATAAAGTGCAACATCTGAGTACTTAAGACGCCCAGAAAAACAATGTTTATTAAGGTTAAAAGAGCAATGGTTTGTACTAAATGCGAGCCTGTTTCATGTTCTCTAAGATCATCCGTATCAAATCGTATTTTGAGCAACTGACTGAATGATATATCAGAACTCCTGGTATATCTGAACCATCCGAATGGGATTAGCAACAATCCCAATATAAATAACACTGGCAGAGAAAGATACGTAATAAGTCCGACATAAGCGTTTGTAAGTACACCTGCTAAGCGGAACAACTCCAGTATAATAAAAGTAAAGAACGAAGATGTGGTGACAATTACACCGATTTTACTCCACCAATTAACGGACATCCCTCGAATGAATGTCAGATAACGGTCTCTCATTTTAAGCCTATTTTGGATTCAAACATGTTTTCATATATTTTCTGAATCTCACCAGACTTAATTCCTTTTTTCAATTCTTCAGTTGACTGTGACATCCAGCGGTGCATGGGATCATTCTTTAGCATGTTATCAATATATGCAATTGCTTCTGTATCGCCTGTCTTTTTAACTTCCGGTAGAAACTTGAAGTAAAAATGCTGTGCCACTTCGTACATACCGTGCCACCAGGTGTAATCCGGACCCATCATTGCCGCTCCATGACGGGTTCGCCTCCCTTCGTGATGCCAGATTTCCCAGTAGATCCATTCAATATCGTTACTGAAATCAGCCGAATTTTCGAGTGATTTATTCTTTTTCAATATTTTCATAACAGCGCCTGCCGGTTTGGCAAACTTTTCGTTGTATAAATGAACCAAAGCGTCAAACTGGTAATAATGCCCATCAACAAAAGTATCACTATGGCAGTTTATACAGACATTTTTCATATTGCTGCGTTTCTGTTTCCAGTTGTCCTGGTATTCCGACACCGGAGGTCTCAGCGTCCATGAGATACGGTTTCCTACATCATGCGTAACTTTTTGCGAACTAGTCGCTGACATGTGACAGGTTGCGCAAGTCGGAGCAGTGAAATAATCTTTCCCGACAATCCACCTGTCTGCATCGAGGTTCATTTTATCTTTATTCGTAAAATAGACATTGCCATGCTTGGATTCCTCGTATATTTCCTTTTGAGGATGATCTGGACCAAGGTGACACTTACCGCATGTTTCCGGCTGACGAGCCTGAGATTTGTCAAATTCATGACGCGTATGACAGGCATTGCAGGAACCGAGCGAACCATCAGGATTGATTCTGCCGATACCGGAGTTAGGCCAACTCTTGGCTGATAATTTATTCTCCGAGCTGGAGTTTATCTGAACTTTAGCCCCATGACAACTCTCGCAGCCGGTAACAGCGACAGGATTACCACCGGCAACATGCGCCAGATAAGCGTCATTCGATTCTAATATCTGTCCGGCTTTAGCGTGATGTGACATTCCAACTTGTTCGGCCTCCCGCCGGTGACACACACCACAGTCTTTTGGCGTCACTAATGTACTTATGAAGCCGCCCTGATGCTTGTACGCGTCTGCATCCTTCGGCTCAGCGCCGTGACAGTCTATACAGGTCACGTTATGCAGCGCATGATTAGACGCCAACCACTGCTGGTAAAGCCCAGGTGAAATCTCTTTGTGGCATACCATACACTTACCGGCTGCTACACTAGTGACTGCCTGACTCACACCGGAAAGCGACAGTATTAGAATTATAGTAATGAGTAAGGTTTTCTTTGCCATGGTTTATCCATTTATCCAAATTTATTTACGGGTAAGGCAGACAATAATGTCCGCCACCTAATTATTCAAATTTCATTGACCTGTATTTAACAAACACTCCCGTTTCAATAATCAATTCAATTATGTATGTGTAGTTTGCATCTATAGAAGGTTTTGAATAAGCTGAAATACGTTCAATGTGTTCTCGTTTGACAAGATAGAATTCCCAATCGTTCTTTATCTCTTCATTTAATTCAATATATTCACCATCTTCAAGCTGTTCGACGGTTTCAGGATCATAATGGTTATCTTGTCGATGCATTTTAATGGCATTATAGATTGCTCCAACAGTTGCCTGAATCTCACCTGTGTCAATACTGACAGGTTCGGTTACTTTACTCTCCGTACAGCCAATTATAAGAGTTAAACATACAAACGTGAACAACACTTTAGGAAATAGGTTTTTCATAGCTGAATCCTTTCTGATGTTCAACATATCTATATTAAAATATTCACCCTTCAGGTAAAGGCGAACAAGAATGTCCGCCCTACCCGATTGGGAGTTTAAATCTACTCCGGCACTACTTTATATCCATAACAAAGCAGTCCTTCCGAGCCTTCTGTCCTGATCTTGCGGAATTCAACCTTAACGCGCATTCCGATTTTAACTTCGGCTGGATCGACGTCAACGATCTGAGTCGTTATCCTGCCGCCACCGTCAAGCTCGACGATGCCGAGTGCATAAGGCGCAAGATCGGAATACTCCGGTGGAGGTGTATGAATAACCGTAAAGGTCAACACTGTACCTGTATCTGACATTTTAAAAGGTTCAGCAGTCTGTCCGCCTGGATAATAAACACGCGGCGGGAAATAGACGTCACCGGACTTGGTTTTGGCAGCCTCGAGACGATAACGTTGAGGCGTTTCACGATGATAACGCGGTGATCTGATTTTCATTATCTCACCTCCAGAATATGAACCAATGAACTTCCACCGCTGCCACCCATGTTCTGAGCTAATCCACGGCGCGGATTCTTAAGCTGACGTTTGCCGGCTTCGCCTCTAAGCTGACGCGTGATCTCTATAATCTGAGCTGCGCCGGTTGCTCCTACCGGATGTCCTTTGGATTTCAAACCACCAGAAGTATTGATAGGCTTCGATCCGTCACGAGCGGTTTCACCACGTTCGCAAGCAGGTCCACCCTGCCCAGGCTCAAAGAAACCTATTGCTTCAGTAACCATAATCTCTGCTATAGTAAAGCAATCATGTACTTCAGCAAAATCAATATCTGCAGGACCGACGCCAGCCATAGCGTATGCTTTCTTGGCGGCAACTTCTGCGGCTTTTATCGTAGTGAAATCTGCGCGCGAATGCAAAGCGATTGTATCGGTAGCATGACCACTGCCCGTGATTACAACCAGCGGATGATCTTTAAACTTGGTTTTTGCAAGTTCAACCGGACATAGTATGACTGCCGCAGCTCCATCAGTAATTGGTGAACAATGCAATAAACGTAAAGGTTCCGCAACTTTCGTAGAATTCATAACCGTTTCAAGCGAAACCGGAAATGGATATTGAGCTTCAGGATTAAGAGCGCCGTTAGCGTGGTTCTTTACAGAAACCTGTGAAAGCTGTTCAAGGGTAGTACCGTACTTCGCCATGTGTGCATTTGCCATCATGGCGTAAAGACCGGGGAAAGTCACACCGGAATATCCTTCATATTCCGTATCAGCCGCTGTTGAAAGCGCAAATGTCGCTTCATCACCCGTAATATCTGTCATTTTCTCAACACCACCGACTAAAACGATGTCTGATATTCCAGAGGCAACTTCCATCCAGCCCATCCTGACAGCCAATCCGGCAGATGCGCAAGCCGTTTCAACTCTCGCTGCTGCGGCTGGTAATACACCGAGATAATCAGCCAACATCGAAGCGAGATGCTCCTGTGCTGCGAAAAGTCCACCGGACATACAGCCGATGTACATGGAATCTATATTGTCAACACCAGCGTCGTTCATTGCATTTCGGGCAGCCATGACAAACATATCACGAATAGATGTCTCCCAAAGCTCTCCCCATTTATGCATTCCGACGCCGACTACTGCTACTTCTCTCATATTATTACTCCTTAATGTTTCAGCGTCTATGAATTACGCAGGATTTTACCGCGGAACTTAGCATAACGACCATAATCAAGATAAATTTTGTTCTCATCAAGCTGTTTTCTTGTTTTAGGCGCTTTATCCTGTACTTCAAGGATGCGATCCGTTACCGTGAAGATAAACGCATCAGAACCGGCGCCTGAGCCGAATGAGACCATTAAAATCCGATTGCCGGGTTTTGCCACATCAAGAACTGCTGATAAACCGAGTGGTGAAGCACCTGAATAAGTATTACCGAGCCAGGGTACCAACCATCCAGTTTCAACTTTTTCACGAGGGAAACCAAGACGTTTTCCTGCTGCCATGGGGAATTTGCCGTTCGGTTGATGAAATACTGCAAAATCGAAGTCATCCGCTGTCATGCCTGCTTTTTTCATTATACCGTTAGCTGCTCCAAGAGTATGCTTGAAATATGCAGGTTCACCCGTAAAACGACCGGCATGCTGTGGATAATGCTCGTGCTCACGACGCCAGAAATCCGGTGTGTCGGTCATAAAAGCATAAGTATAATCTACCTTTGCAATTATATCCTTTGTTCCGAATACATAAGCCGCCGCTCCTGCTGAAGCTGAGTATTCCAAAGCATCACCAGGAGCGCCCTGCGATGTATCAGCGCCGATGCCAAGACCATATTCAATAAGTTCTGCTTTGACTTGCGCGTAAACAACATACATCGCTTCACTTCCGGCTTTACACGCAAACTCAAAGTCGGCAGTATGACATTCAGGAGTTGCTCCTATTGCTTCAGAAAGGATTGTTCCGGTTGGTTTTACCGCATAAGGATGAGATTCTGAACCTACATAGGCTGCGCCTATTTTTGATCCATCAATCCCTGCTCGTTTAAGAGCATATTTTGCGGCTTCAACTGCGAGTGTAATCGTATCCTGATCAAGCGCAGGAACCGATTTCTCTTTTAGTTGCAATCCTTTCTTGTAATTTTCAGCATCGGCGCCCCAGGTTAACGCTATCGATTCAGCTTTGATTCGATAACGAGGTATCTTCGCGCCATAGCCTACAATTCCAACATCAGGCATGGATTATGCCTCCTTATATTGTTAATTAAATTTGTTTTCTAAGTGCCCCAAGAGGGGCTCGAACCCACACTTTAAGTGGTGCTAACACTTTGCCTCTACCACTTGGGCTATGAGGGCACTTTATATTTATTTCTAATTTGACAAAGTATTAAAAATATATTACATTATGTTTGTGGTGCTAACACTATTTGGACCTTACACTTCCGGTAAACCGCCGTAAGGATAGGATTTGCAGTATAAGGGGAGATACATAGTATCTCCCCTTTTGTTATATGCTTATCTGAAATCCTTCACCTTGAGTTGCAGTGAAGTTCTATTCATCCAATTATTCTCCTCGACGTAATATATCATATCAATATATCTGTTTTCTTGTAATTGCTGTAAATCAGCGCCTCGATTGAAAGCTATTGTATTAAAAACTGTTCCATTTTGACGTACTTTGAACTTAAGATGATTCCTGCCAACAATTCTTGGATAACCCACAACTTCCAATCCATAGGACACAAAGCATGGTTTATTGTTCTTTGGACCGAAAGGCGCTAATCCCTCAAGCATTTGTATTAATTCCGTATTTATCTCTTCTAATCTTAACTCATCATCAATTTTTATCTTTGGAATGAGATCATCATCTTGTAACATATTGGAAGCTACTTCATTAAAACGGTTCCTGAACTCTGGTATCTTTTCTGCTTCAATCGTCAATCCTGCAGCGTATTTATGACCACCAAATTGCAATAAAAGATCTGAACAAGATTTTAAAGCTCCATACAAATCAAAATTCGGAATACTCCTGGCAGATCCTTTGCCTATACCGTTTTCTATTGAGATCATAACAGTTGGTCTGAAGTATTTTTCAATAATCCTTGAGGCAACGATCCCTATGACACCCGGATGCCAACCCTCTCCAGCAAGAACGACAACAAAATCATGATCAAGGTGAAAATACGTTTCCATTTTAACTAAAGCTTCAAGAAGAGTTTTATTATCAATTTCCTTTCTCAGACGATTCTTTTCTTCAAGCTCTAAGGCGATCTTTTGTGCATTAAGATGATTTCTGGTAATTATCAACTCGACAGCAGGTGTTGCGCGCCCTAAACGACCCACAGCGTTTATTCTGGGAGCTAATCCGTAGATTATCTGTCCAACATCAATGTTTCCGGGGTGGAAACCAGCAGTATCAATAAGCGTAAGAATACCTTCCTGCCCGTCTTTATTAAGTTTCTCTAATCCAACCCGGACAAAAACTCGATTTTCATCAACTAAGGGAACAATATCAGCAGCGCTTCCAATTGCAACTAAATCAAGATATTTTTCAATATAATCATAATTTAGCTCAAGCTTCTGAACTATTCCCTGTGCAAGTTTGTAGGCAACCCCTACACCGGCAAGTTCTTTAAATGGATAATCACAGTCGATTCGTTTTGGATCCAGTACTGCAACAGCTTCCGGTAAGACTTCTCCGGGTTCATGGTGATCCGATACTATTACATCAATACCAAACTTGCGCGCAAATTCAACTTCTTCAACAGAAGTTATCCCACAGTCAACGGAGATTATAAGACTGGCGCCTTTTTTTCGTGCTTCCTCTATACCAGCAGTTGATATTCCGTAACCTTCAGTTGCTCTATCAGGAATGTAAAAAGACACTTGACCGCACAGGTCTTTCAGAAAAAGATAAAGCATAGAAACAGACGTTATTCCATCAACATCGTAATCACCAAAAATCAGTATCTCTTCTCTCTCGCGAAGCGCTGTTATTATCCTATTGACAGCAAGCTCCATATCTTTAATTAAAAAGGGATCATGCAATTGATCAGTATTTGGATTTAGAAACTCCCTGATTTTGTCAATATTTACAAAACCACGATTATTTAGAACGCGCACAACTGGTCTCGGCATTCTGAGTTTTTCAACCATTTC
This sequence comes from bacterium, assembly GCA_021734165.1. GTDB lineage: Bacteria > Electryoneota > AABM5-125-24 > Hatepunaeales > Hatepunaeaceae > JAIPJL01. Next base: position 22,106 of record JAIPJL010000011.1, read on the forward strand.
ACCAATCGCTTCGGGATTAATAGGATTGAAATATTCCCATTTTGATTTCATTGGGCGTTCCTTAAGAAATTCCGATTTTCCGGATTTCCAACGTATTAATTGGATAATTGATTACAGCTTAAAAGCAAAATAACTAACTGAGTCTCCTGCCATCTAAGGTAGTAATATACTGTAATGCAAAATGCTGGATGATTATGACGGGGGGAGAGCCGACCTGTAAGCCGAATTCTGTTCTATGCGGCTATCTACCTAAGCGATAGTTTTACAACTACCGTCATGCGATCTACCCGCGAGTCTAACGAAACGAACAATTTCGCACAAGATATTATCTTGATTTCTCGCTGTTTGACCTTGCTCCGAATGGGGCTTGCCCATCACCTGTTTTACAACAGTTGATGGTGATCTCTTACATCACCTTTTCACCCTTATTCGCTAATCAGCGAACGGTATGTTTTCTGTGGCGCTTTCCATCGTCTCACGACGTCTCGCAATTAACGAGCATCCTGTTCTATGGAGTTCGGACTTTCCTCATCCCGCAGTTGCGGAACGCAACCGCTCGGTCAACTCTCGCTGAATGATGGATCTGGTTGAGTTTTTTAGCTAAACCTCGATTTTTGTCTTACATTCCTTACCGTCATAACATGTAATAACTGGACATCAGTCCAAATGCTATATCACCTGATCCCCTTTTCCACATCAGGCTAACCTCAAATTCAATTAATAGAATGTTCTATTTAAAAACTTAGTTAATCTTGAGCTACGATTATACAACCACAACCTTCACAAAGGATAACATCATCCATTCTTCGGATCTCAACCTGTCTTTGTGGTGGCACTTTTGAGAAACAATAACCACAAGCATTGTCAGTTAGATAAGCAATACCAATACCATCCCTCAGTTTTCTTATCCTCTGATAATGTGAATAAACAGGATGTTTTATTTTACTAACAATTTCCTCACGCTCAGTTTTAAGAGAAGAAACTTCATCATCACTACTACTTATTTGATCCTGTATATCAGATTTTTGCTCACGATACTCAACTTCTGTATTTTTTAGTATCTCTTTTGCATTTAGAATTTCTATTTCTAATTCATCTTCACGAATGCTCAACTCCTCAAGTAGCTTTTCAGAATTTCTTATCATTGTTTGGGATTGCTCAATTTCTGAAGATATTGCATCATATTCTCGTGTAGTCTTGACACTGTATATTACACTTTGAGATTTTTTAAGCTGTTCCATAGCTCTTTCAACTATCTGTCTTTGTTCTTTTTTTTGAGTATGAATTTCATCGAGAGTTGCATTAAGCTTTTCTATTTCAGCTTTGAACCGATCAGTTTCTCTTTTTAGATTATTGAGCCGTTCAGGACGATCTCCCAATTCAGCTTCAATATCCATAAGCTCTTCATCAATTTCCTGAAGTCGGATCAATAAAGAAAGATCTTCAAGCACTATTTCCTAACCTCCGTTTTCTATCAAATTTGAAATAAAAAATGGTACGCTGATTTCAGCGCACCAAGATATGGTAATGACTTGAGAGGAATGAATGCAGTAATTCATGTTTATTTCATTCACTACAAAAGATACCGGGAATGATCGAATTTGTTTTGTTTTGTTCATAGTCTCAAGCTTTCTTTTGTGGGCCCACCAAGATTCGAACTTGGAACCAACGGATTATGAGTCCGGTGCTCTACCGTTGAGCTATGGGCCCTAACATTTTAAGATACTCATATTACTCCCTTAATTCAAGTAAATTTATCCGATATTTATGTCTTACTTCAAATCGTAACTTATCTCAATCCAGCCCATGTAACTATCGTAGTCTTTCACCTTGCTAACAATCAATGCAGGTGACTCAGCTCGTCGATTACGGTATCCGGTTCCTATTTCAAATGAAACAGTTTTAGTAAAACTGATCATAAATGACAAATCAGTGTTTAACATAAAATCATGCCTGCCCGAGTGCATAGGATCAATCTGGATGCTTCTTTCGGTTAAGTAGAAACGATCTATAATTGATGATTCTAAAAGAAAACGCGCTCTTCTATCCATTGTTTTAAATCCATAGCGTAACGAAATGCTGTATGTATCCTGCTGATAATCACCATCTCCAGCTTCATCATCCTCATCATCTTCACCACTGTTGGATGATAGAGAATTAAATCCTATATTATCATTTTCAGCGAGCGAATAACCTATGGTAAATTTCCACGATCTATATCTGTATATAATTTCACCACCAATTTCTAAATAATTACTATCATATTCGGTAAAGTATTTATTGTAAGCATACTTTTTAAACCGACCTTCCACAACAAACTCAAACGCTTTTAAAGGTCTGTATTGAAGATTCCCACGCCATTGATCCATCGAAAAATTACAGTGTTCTCTATTCCCAGAATTAATGTCCTTATAATCGCGAATATAGTAATCAATATCATAGAAGTAATTAAAATAAGCTTTTAACTGCTCTGAGAGTTCCTGCGTTACAGAAGCGCTGAACCAACCAAAGTTTTTGATAGGATTAACTGCAAAGGCAGCAAAATCACCTGTCAAGGTGATTTTTGTGCTTCGCTTAGATAGATACTCTTTATCGTATGCTATAGAAACTTTAAAATCTGACCGTAAATCATCTAAAGCAGTTATTGGTGAATCATAAGGCTCCTGATCATTTAGAAATCTGTCTCTATCACGCTGCGAATAATTAAGTACATTACTATCATAATAACTACGTAACGTTAAGCCTAACGATAATTCTCCATTGCTTAATTCATAAGCATTCGCTACTGCTCCGATTGAAAGAAAAGAAAACAACAGCGCTAAATAATTACGAATTAATCGCTTACAGATCAATTTCTTTCCAATTTACTTTTTGGTATATGATGTACCATTTGAAAAAGTATTTCCTAAATCTGTTTCCGGTAAATAAAACCTGAATAAAACACTTCTGTTTTGATCTGGTGTTGAAATGTAGTATTTATGTTTACCATCAGGAACATTAAAAAAGATCACATCTCCTTTACCAACAACCATGTTTGTATTTCCATTATACATAGCAGTACTGGAAATCTCACCTTTGAAGAAACTTGTCAAGAGAATGCTGTCGTTCTCCGCAATTTGAACACGGTAATTCTGACTTCCATGCATGGTACAATCAAACTCGAGTCTGGAGATACATTTCACTTCTGCTGGTCCGATGACTTCCAATTCTATCGGTCTGTCGTTGCTTGAACGATAATAAATATATTCACGCTCATTAATAATAATTCTTACTTCTTCAGGAAATGCGCGTGGAAGATAGGCAATATAATTTACCTTCTTGATCTCTTCCTTGCGAATAAAAGATCTTGCATAAACAGTCTGTTGTGCCTTATCAGGAAGAATAAATTTATATTCATGCTCACCATTCGGAACTTGATAAATTATTGAACGACTTTGTCCTAATCGTTGCTTGTTAAACTTAGCATTTATAGCTGATTTTGTATATTGAGTCGCTCTCGCTGTAAGAGGCTGTCTTTCACCGTCAATGTAAGTTTCAAAACTATATACGCCTTCCTTCTTCTTACCGGAAAGAACCATGCGAGTTAGTATCCTAAGTTCACAAGGTCCGACTACCTTCATAACTACGGAGTCTTCTTTACTAATTTTCCAATAAGTACGCTTTTTACCTTTGATTAACAAAGAAATATCTTTCCCACTTTCAGGTTTAGTCAGTTTCCATTCTGCGCTGTATGCCGGTGAAGAGATTAAATAGGATACAAGCAGAACTAATGACAATAAGTAAGATAATCTATGTGAGATTTTAAACATTGTTCACCATTTAATCGATTTCATTAATATCGATTTTTCTTTCGCGCCAAATATAGTGCTTACGATCAAGGAACTTAACGACAACCAGGATGATAAACATTAAACTCAGCACTAAAGCCGCTACCGAAAGGTTATATTTCCTTTGTTCAAAGACAAGACCCTTGCCAACAATCGGAAATGGAAGTTGTGATACCGGCAAGTCGTAATCTCGATCTTCTGCAATATCCACAGGATCACAAATCATGATAACCGGTACATTATGCTCACTAAAATAATGAATAACACCAACACTTGGATAGTTCTTCACCGGAAGTTGCATATTTACCCCAGATGGAATCAACTCGCAATTACGTCGATGACCACATGAAGCAATACCACCACCAATATTTATAACTGAACTATAAGATCCAAGTGGCGCTACTCTTTTAAATAACTCAAGCCTTGCGTTTATATTTTCGGAAAGGCTACCCTCATGTATAAATGTGACCTCATTTCTATCAATTGCATCAATTATCATCTCTCGACCACTTATAGTCAGTCTTATCCCACCTTGATCATCAGATCCACCGATAGAAGCAGCCACTGAGCGGAAATCGAAGACTCCCTTTTCTTTTAGAATCCTCTCCATATCCAACCAAGTAAAATCAGGAGAATTTGCTCCCCACCAAGATGAGCCTACCGAGGTTATTATCACCGGATGGAGTTTAAGGGCTCGTAAAGCAGCATAAACAGCGAGATTGGCTCCTGGAATCGAACCGGTAAGAAGTACCGCAACTGTATCTCCTTCCTGATTACCCGATTTTATCAGCATATCAACAACAGCAGCGGCAAAATTAGGATTGAGCGCTGTTATTTTATCTTCTATTTTTCCTTCATCAGTAGTGATTGGGCTGTCTTTTTCGCCAAGCATTGTAAATATCAATGGATCCGTAAAACTACTGGTTTTTGAATTTTGATCAAACTGTGGTAGTCTCTCATTTTTCAATATTTCCATTGCGTCAGCCACTATCTTAGATGCCTCCAGTTTAGCATCATAATGATCAGTTGGCACTGTTACTTTGTTGATCTCTGACCAATAATATAGTCCAAGAAAAACAATGGTCATTAATCCCAACCAAAGATTGGAATGGATTGTAGGTCTATACATTGCCAATTATCTGCCCACCGGAAATAACTACTATCATCAGACGCACCATAGCGCCACCCATTAGAACTGTAGTAATTGTTTTATAAACTCCCTGCCGCTCCATCCAGTTAGCAATAAGACCAGGGATGATATAACCAATTGCTTCAAGTTGAACAGCTCCAGCGCCATGAGGAAATATTTGTCTTGACAGATAACCGAAAATGAATCCCAGCAATACAGCCAGCACCATACGTCTCCGTCCATATACAAATACAAACTGACCAACTATTTTTATTGTAGCCCAGGTAATCAGTGCGACAAACAGCGTTCCAATCAGTTTATATGGATTGTGGAAATTCAGAGCAATATACCCTGGTACAACGATCCCCCCAGCCGCTAATCCAAATATCTCATGGAATACTAAGCTGAATGCAACACCGAGACCGATCGCAATTTCGATCAAGCCTATGTTCTCCTGTTGTTGTAAAAATATTTAAATATATCCAGTCCTCCTGCACCAACATTTCCAATTGCAAGGACTGTACCTTTATCTTCTATCAAATCGAAAAGCTTTTGATAGACTTTTTCCGGACTAATCCAGCCAATTCCTACACATTTAGACATTGATATTTCATGTCTTGATAGTAAAGTCATAAACTTCTTGAGTTTTTCGCCAGTTAAGACAATATGATCAAATTCTATTTTTTCTACAACCATTTCTATTAGTTGAACACTGCGATCTTGACGGTCTGCTCGTGAGTTAAGCAAAATTATAACTTTCCCGAGAGGTGAAAAACGGTCACTAATCTGCTCCCATATTTCAAGTGAAGATTCAGGATCATTCGCAGCCAAAGCATTGATAAATAACAATTCCTTATTATTTTCCTTGCATAGTGCAACTCTTAAAGCGCCTGCATCCGGAGGAGCTTTATACATGCCTTCCAATGCGGTTTGTCGTTCGACGCCTGCGTGCTCACAGACCGCCAATGCTAATCCAACATTAGCAGGATGTTCAATATGATCAAATCGTTTCATCTCTTCATCTGTGACTCCAGATCCACCGACTCTTTCTACATCCGTTTTATGCTTTTTACCGATTTCCTTAAGTACATGAAGATGTGTTTTTTCAGAAGTAAAAAGTTTTCCATTATCTGGGCATGTATTACTTAATGAGCGCGAAATTTGCTCTCTAAAATGACCCATCTCATTTATGTGATCTAATCTACAATTTGTAATAACACCAATCTGTGAACGAACCATCTGACGTTCACAGATCCATTGATATTCAGGTAGTACCGCCATGCACTCAATAACAAGAGCTTCAGGTTTGTACCGCGAAATATATTGTAGTATCTTGACTTGTTCTATTATATTCGCACGTTGATCTCTTTTAATGGCAATTTCATTACCATTTGGATCAAGTATTCGAGGGAGTGTTCCGGTTGTTTTTCCAACGGTTCTAATGCCTCCAGCTCTGAGACCAGCAGCGATTAAGCGAGTAACCGATGACTTTCCACGTGAACCGTTCACATGAATGCGAAGTGGAATGCGTTGGAGTTGCTTTTGATGTCCTGCATACTCCCAAGCGCCATATCCGCAAAGGGCTAATATTATCAGCAGTAAGGTTGTTAGCATTACTTAAGTTTTGTCACAGGCTTAAATTAATTGCCTGTTTATTATTAAAACCAGTATATTTCTGCCAAATCGTCTTATTCATCTCGTTTCACAGATTACCGGTAGCCTTTAAACAAACAGCAAACATTAAATATAATCAAATTCATCTATGCAATCAACAGCTTTTACTCTATAAGAACGACTGTATGATCTATTTTCTTATAACAACTCCAAAATCACCGCTCAAGATCAATCGTAAACATCTGGAAATAACCATTTATTTCCGCGGTGTAAAGCAATAAACTACCATCTGGTGAGATTTGTGGATAGCGGACATCAATACCCTGAGTATCAATTAACTGTAAAGTATTTGTATTCAAATCAAGCAAATAAAGTTTGTACTTGTCATCTTCTCTGGCACAGAATACTAACCAGTCCTTTTCCCGATTAATAGTTGATGTACCACATTTTAACGAAGAAGGGGTTAATCTTTCCATACTCCCATCATCATAAGACCAAACTGCAAGACCGGCATCTGAAGTTCTTAAGATAAATTTATTTTCTTTCCACGATACAGGGGCGCTGGGATTAATATTAGCACCAGCAATTTTAATTGATTCCGTCCCATCGATAAATCCCATATACAATGCGTTCTGCTTATAATAAACGTCCAGTTCATCATCAGCCTCCCTCTCCGTTAAGAAAATAAAGCTTCCCTCATCAATGGGAACGGGATACCAATCATCTGACGGAGTTTCAGTTAAGGCAATTGTTTCACCTGTAGTTGGATCATATAAATATATATCCCTCTCCCATTCAACATTGTTGCTGTTTCTGTCAGATACAAAAATTATACGGGATCCGTCAGTCGTCCAAACCGGATTTTCATCGTTGGCGTCACTAATAATAATCCTCTGTTCACTTTTATCTTCGAGATCTATCTCGTAGATCTGCCAAACCGAATCTCTGCTGGACTGAAAAATAACCTTGTTTCCAGTTGGACTAAAGCTGCCTAAACCATTATGGTAGTCCCCAAAAGTGATTTGCACTGATTGATCCGCCACTTCAGCAACTTGTCCAAGGTCCAACTCTGGTTCTATTTCTCCCTCAACGACTTCAAGTGAATCAGGTTGTTCCTCAGGCAAAGCTGATATTTCTTCCTTTTGTGCTGCACAACCTGCGAGAAAGAAGATGATTAAGGCTAAGGAAAGAAAATAGCTAAAACAACTTGAGGCTACTTTCTTTATCAAATTTTTATTCATAATACCACCATATCGTTATGTTGGTCGAATTTTTCTTGTTTTTCAATCTTGATAAAGGTTGAATCAAATTACTTAAAATTGTATCTGCTAATCCTGAACCTTTAATCCGGCTGCGCGCATTACATTAGCAACCAGAATCGCAACAGTCATAGGTCCGACGCCACCCGGGACAGGCGCTATTGCTGATACTTTTGGCTCAACTTCCTTAAAAGCTACATCACCTACTAATCGGTAGCCACTTTTTTTACTTGAATCAGGAATCCTGTTAATTCCAACGTCTATAACCACAGCGCCTTCTTTAACCCAATCTGCTTTAACTAACTCCGCAATACCGACAGCCGGTATGAGAATGTCCGCCTGCTTTGCGATATCAGATAGGTTTTTTGTACGCGAATGGCAAACCGTCACTGTTGCGTTACCGCCCCGCCCTTTCAACATCATTATTATAGCCAGCGGTCTTCCAACTATTACCGATCTGCCAATTATAACGACGTTTTTACCCGATGTTTCAATGTTGTAGGCTAAAAGCATTTCAATAATTCCTGCAGCAGTGCAGGGTTGAAAACGAGGTCTGCCAATGTACAAAAGTCCAACATTTTCAGGATGAAAGCAATCAACATCTTTGAGAGGAGAAACCAGCCTCTGTACTTCTATCTCATCGAGATGAGGCGGCAACGGACTTTGAACAAGCAATCCATGAACTGTGGAATCATTATTCACATCCCTCACAGCTTCTCCTAATTGCTCCATACTTGTTTCAGCCGGTAACTTATAATGCCTGAAGCCGATACCTATTTCTTCACATGCTCTTTGTTTTGCGCGTACATATACTGTAGATGGTAAGTCATCACCAACCTGCATAACCGTTAAGAAAGGTAATGCTAATCCTCTTTCTAACTGTTTATTAAGTCTATCCTTTAAATCACTACGAATCTGAGCGGAAAGTGTTTTGCCGTCAAGTATTTGCGCCATGTAGTATCTTTCTTGATTATTTCGCTTTTTGTTTAAAGATTGCCTGATAATACCCACTATGATAACTTCTGAATATAAGATAATCATAAAGTATTGCAGGCGCTGCAAAACCATTAAGTAAATTGCCGATTGTTCTTAATGGGTAATACACAACTAACGATAGAATAAACTTCTTAAGAATATTAGACAATCCAATTCCTCTGTCCCAATCAAGTCTTAGCTCTCTGATTAGTTCAGGATGTTTTTTTACAAGTATCGGTATGCTGCTGTATCCATATTCCTTTGCTACCTGCAAAGCCCTGTTCAATTTTCTGACGTGTAAATGTGTCGTAATCAGATCTGGTAAATATTCAATTTTATATCCGGCAGCGGTAATTCTCACACCTAAATCAAGATCTTCACCACCATGCGCCTTAAAACCTTCATCAAATCCACCTAATGAATCAAATATATGTTTTGGCATAGAGACATGACCACTTAAAAAGTATCTACCCGGTAATGCATTTCCAATAGGAAGTTTATTCGCTCCTCTTGTTTCAATATATCGTCTGTAACCACGACATTGCAAGGTATTTTTATAAACGACCTTTCCAAGTAATGTAATCTCTCGTTTATTCTGCTCATTTAAATGAGATGCAACTAATCTATGGTCAAATTCCATATCACCATCAATGAGAAGTAATATTCTTCCAAGCGCTGCTTTTACTCCTGCATTACGAGCAGCGGCTCTACCGCAGTTTTTATCTTTGATAACTGTTGTAAGCCTTAAACTTCCTGAGTATTTTCTCAGAAATTCCCCAGTACCATCTGAAGATCCATCATCAACAATTACCGTCTGGAAAAATCTCGAATCCGGAAGTTGGTTTTCTAAACTGACAATGGTTCGCTTCAACAAAGAAAGAGCGTTATATGTCGGAACAATTACAGATATTTCAATGTTTGACATCTATTGTATTTCTCATGTAAATCGATAAGAGCCTTTTCAAAATGATCTGTTACATTCTCAAAATTGAAATTAATGCATGTTTCAAGCCCCCGTATTGATAATCTTATCAATAATTTTCGATCATTAATAATTTTCTCAACTGCTCTCGCCATAGTTACAGGCTCACGTGGTGGTACGAGCAAAGCATTATCACCATCTACTAAATATTCTCTAACTCCACCGCAGTTTGTCGATATTACAGCTAATCCACATGCTTGCGCTTCAAGTGGGGGCATTCCAAAACCTTCAAACCAGGAACTATGAACATAAACTTGTCCACTTCTATATAAATCAGCTAATTCATCATCACTTTTAGGTTTATGAAAAGATAATGGAAATTTAGCTGCTGGGCAATCTGTAATTTCCTGACTGATAACTTTCAACTTGAATGGATAACGTATCCTGTCAACCAGGTTAAGACTTTTAATAAGATCGGAAAATCCCTTCCAGCGCGCTTTTCTTCCAACTGTTATAAGTGTAACACGACGATCCTTCTCAACAGATGTTTTCAATGGGAAAAATACTTTCGGATTATAACCCTGTTGAATAATAGCTGTTGGTCGAGTTCCTCCCTCCGATACAGCCTGAACCGCTGTCCAGTGTGAATTTGCGAAATTTACCTTACCTCTAACACTCCATCTCGCTAAAAACCTATAAATTTGCAGTAATAACCTTGATCGAATAAAACTCCCATCATCAAAAAAATGTACATCATCATTCAACAAGTAGTTTATAGAAGGTATTAAACGTAAATTGCTAATGTAACGACCCATAAGTGCATAAGGAGGCATACAAGAAATAATTACATCAACCTTTGGAACACGGTTTAACATCGGCAGCATTCCAGTCAGTACCGCAAGTATTGGATTTCTTACTTTAATACCACATTCAATCACTTGTGCCGAAACGTTGATAGGTAGTTTATAACGCCCACTTGGAATAAGTATGAAAATTTCGTGATTCCGTTTTATCAGCCGATTTGAGAGTTCAACTACCGCTCTTGCTCCACCGGTAATATGAAGATTGGGCATTAACCAAGCTATTCTCAAATCAAACCTACCGCTTTATAATAACCATACAATGTTTCCATAACAGAATCTATTCCATGCCGTTCTTTAACCCATTCTCTGCTGTAGTTAGAAATAGTTCTCCAACTTTCCCGGTTTTCTAATAATCCAATCAACTCACTCTTCAATGTTTCCGGTGTTACAGCAATAAGAGGATTATCACTGAGGAATTCAGCAACTTTTGGATTAATCATAGTCAGTGTTGGGATACCCATTGCAAGCGATTCAACAGAACTTGCGCCATAACCCCAACCGCCTTTGTCAGTAATCTGGTCAATAAAAATATCGCATTCCGCTTTCATTTCCAGCGCTTCCCTATGTCCAACATTCTCAATCATCATCCATTCAATATTGTAATCATTCTGAATCTCCTTTACAACTTTCTCAATAGAATCGCTGCCTTTCATACTTCTGTTCCGTGCTGCATGACCAATTATAATTTTTTTTTCCAGATTGTGTGATTTACGCAAGGGAAGTTTATCAATGTCTATCGGTAGATAGAGATATTTCATTCCAGGTATGCGGCCAAGTAAATCAATCTCTGATGTTAAGTTAAGAACCGATGCAGAATACACATCTTTAATCACCCCTCTATTTCTAAGATCAGTTCCGTGATAAAAAGTTACTATACCCTTACCTTTTCTCTTAAGTTCTTTAATCCATCTACAATCCCTGTAAGGATCAATACCCTGCTCAAAATGATAAATATCATATTTATCAAGCTGGTATTCGTTTATAATATTGCGGATCCGCTTTGCATTAACAATATCACGAACTCTATATAAAATATCCTCCATCGCTGATGAAGGCTGCCAGAAAGGAGGATTCCCTTCTAAATCAATTAAATCTGGTTTTGATTCAGCAATGTTCAACGCCCAGCGTAGATGATTTACCCATTTTTTGGTAGGCATGCCCCACAAATTGAAGCAGATATCCTCCTCAAAATTAAAAAGACTTTTAAAAAAAGTCACCCAGCGACATTCATTACCACGCTTTCTATGTCCAACAGCAAAAAGTTGAAATCCACCCGATACATTCTCCGGAGCAACGTATAAAATCTTCACTCACCGTCCTGTACAAGTTCTCTAAATAAAGGACTGATGGGTTCATTACCTATCATTCTCAGGACATTAGCCGGTTTCGATAAGCCTTTTTCGGTAAACACATAATTCACAAGCTCCAAAGGAATGCTCTCATAATACTCATTCTGTACATCAAGTAAATCAGCATCATCATCTGCAATTTCACGTGGATTTTGCGGTAATAAGCGAAAAAATGTGAACAGATCGGGAGACAATAGTTTATCAGAACTCATTAAAGAAACAAAAGGAATATCAAGAGCCTTGCATAACATTGATAGAGCGAGACTTCCGACTTTATTCACTAAACCTTCATGGCTCAGGCTATCACCACCAACCCAAACTGCATCACATTCAACGACACGCGACATTAGAGCTGCATCTGTCAACATTGTAACAGGCACACCTTCTGCTGTAAGCTTGCGGGCTAATGTTAAGCCTTCCATTATCGGACGTCCTTCACTGCACAGTACGCGTTTTATTCTGCCAATCTCATGGCTTGCGACTATTAACTGAGCAACTGTTGAGCTATTTGAGAAAGTAATCAGGGTAGATTCTACTTTTAGAAGATCATCTACCCGAAATAACATCTCTGTAAGATGATCCCTGCTGTGAGTACGCAATTGTGTTAAAGCAAATTCTAATTTCAACCAATCATCTTCCAGTTTATCCTTTAATCTACACGCTCTATTCAGAAGATTTAGTACAGGTGCCATACTAGGTTGCCCGCGTCCTAACCGCTTAATACAACGTCTAAATAAAGTTAGAGCAGTTTCCGGTTCCTTAGCTCCTACTGCGGCAATATCTGCCAGTAGTTCATGAGTATCCTCAACAATCTCTGCAGCGCCGCGACGGTGATCAAGCGAAAGATTGTCGATTAGAGCATTTAAATTAGAAAACAAGCTTTATCAGCTAAAAAGTTTGTTAAAATCAAAATTATGATATTCAGACATGCAGTATGGACATCCATTATACTGTGGAACGTGATCTGATCCGATCATTCGTTTTACAGTAGTAATGTTGAATATCTTTTTCTTGTCCTCCTCTTTAAGCTCTCTAATCTTGCATTCAAACCTGACAAAACTCATATCATGAATAATATGATTTTTTGTGTCTGCAATGAACATTTCTTTGTTTCCTCTAATTAAAAAATGTTGAATTTTATCGATTTTATGACTTCATGACCTACTCTGTCAAGAGCTTTTACGGTCAATTCATGCTCACCTGTTGTAAGTTTATTCCATGGTGAAAATAGAAGCCTTTTTCTTGGCGCATCGTATTCCGCTGGTACTTTATAACCATCAATACTCATTATAAGATCATTATAAGATAATCCCGATGTAGTATCATTTACTGCAACTTCTATGTTCAGAGATGCTTGCGTCAGACTTTGTCCGTCCTTTGGACTTTTGATCCTTACATAAGGAATATCCCGATCAACAACAAGACCAAATGTTTCCCAGCTTAAAGATGGCGCAGTCAAAAAACTATCTCTCATGGAATTTCCCAACCACGTCCACCCTGAATTTTTATCTAAGTAATATACACCCCATTCAGAGCAATTTTCAATAGATTCAGTTGGATCTATACGAATTTCTACACGCCCATTGAGCGGTATGTCGCGAGGTTCAATGCGGTAAACAGCTTCTATCTCACCTGCCACCACATAGGCAGGTTCCGGTATTATTGTTAATAATGCGCTTTCAAATAGAGATCCTTGTGGTATTTCTACTTCAAGTATTCCATCTGATGACCGAACTGTATTCGCCTCAGTTTGTTTTACAGGATTAATATTAATTAAAATACTATCCACAATTTCACCTTGACGATTAACAGCATTGATGTTACACATTGTTGCTGTGTTTAACGAAGGTGCCCATACTGCCATTCGACCATCTACTGACACATTTGTGGGAACATAGATTTGACATCCTTCATTAATAAGATAACCTGCGATACCGGGAGGACTGACCAACCTGATGTATCTATTAAAAATATCAAATTTAATTCGGTTTGTGGCAGGATTTCCCCATCCATTTAATTCCAGCAAAGGTTCACCGGTTATTAATCTATCTTCATCCGGATCTTCATCAGCTACTAATGTAAACTTTACACTTGAACGATTTCCGACAACATCGCTTAGAATAATAGTACAATCAACCGGAAGCGAATCTTTCTCTGCACAGTCTATTATTCCATCGCCAGTACAAAATTCGAGTTTATTACCTGCGCTATGATATAGCCTATGAAAAACACCCTGACCACGTCGATACAATCGGTAATTCCTCTCAGTCTCAATTAATGAATTTTCACTAAAGCTGAAACCGTTAAAGTTTGTTTCCCAGCGTTTTTCACCGTTAATAAACATCTCTATACTATAAACTGCCAAAACATTCTCAGCCGCATCCATTTTATCATAAGCATCAATAGAGATACCAACTCTTCCGGAAACTCCTATCGGATCCCGCGGACTCCATACTCCATCATTTCTTAACATAAGCTGTTTAGACCAAATGCGAGGTTGGCAATCTAATTCAACAGTTGATCTTCCATCCAGTGGTTCAACCGACAACGCAACTGGTGTCGGTGGAATATGATCATCAATTTGAAATCCCTGGAGCAGTGCGTTCAACGGTCTTTCAGATTGATCTCGTATCTCAAAGTGAACATGAGGATGTTTAGTGCCACTTCGTCCCTCATAACATACTATATCACCTTTTTTAAAATGAAGCGCTTCTGCTTTGTCAAAGAATATATCAACAGAAAATTCTTTGCTTTTATCCTGCTCTATATGAATTATATCTTCTATTGACTGAACGAAACCATCAAGATGCGCATACACTGCTGTGCGTCCGTCATTCAATGTTAGATATAAAGCTTTGCCGTAACCAACCGGTCTCACTTTCACTCGTGATACCCAGCCATCAGCAACCGCCCTGCAAGGCAGTCTCATGCTTCCATAAGCTTTTAAATCAATCCCACTATGGAAATGTCCCGGACGAAATTCACCGAAAGAACTTGTTATTGCTGGTTTTGCATCAACAGGCCAAATAGATTCATCCTCTGCATGTAACAATCGCGGTAAAAAAGATATAATAAAAAACAGCGCAAGAACCAAATATCTCATTTTATCAAAGCCTCTTCGTTCTTTGTCATTTTTATTTTTTTAGTTCTCCAAGTTCCTGCCTGGCTCTGTCAACGAGAGTGCTCGATGGAAAATCTCGTAAAAATCTTTCCAGTTCCCATTTTGCAGACTCTATATTACCTAATCGTGCATTGCTAACAGCAACTTTGAAACGAGCAGCTTCCTCTTTATTAGAGCCGGGAATAACCAGCACTTTTTCAAAAGTATTAAGCGCCTTGAGCCATTCCTTTAGGTCATACCAACATTCTGCTGCCCAGTATAAAGCGTTTGCTTTAAGAGCGCCTGCATCATCGCGATCTGCAAGTTCAAGGAATCTTTCAGCAGCTCTTGTGATTTCCTCTTTTGTCTTCGATTCCTGATAATCTTGATATGCCTGGTTGTATTCAGCGTTTATACCGGCAAATGAACGACTCACTAAAACAAAGCATGTGAGTATAAACACTGGCAAACGCAGGTGTTTACTTAGCATTTTACTCCCTAATTTAATTAAATATACAAAGTAGTTAAACTACTTTCTTATGGCTGTGGTTCTAATATACTACCTTTCTCTATGATACACACCAACTGAAAGTAAAATTCCGGTGGCTGTCATGCAAGTAATTAAAAATGATCCCCCATAGCTGAGAAAAGGAAGCGGAAGCCCTGTAACCGGAAGCGATCCGACAGCCATTCCAATATTTACCACTGCATGATATAGAACAAGAGTTGTTATACCAACAGCAACAAATCCCATGAAATCATTTTTTGTTCGCATCGCAAGTCTGAATCCACTCCAACCGTATATTACTAACAGAACAAGTATAAATGTAACACCAATAAAACCAAACTCCTCTCCTGCAAGTGCAAATATAAAATCAGTATGCTGTTCCGGTAAAAACCGTAATTGTGTTTGTGGTCCGTTTAAGAAGCCTTGTCCTTTCAATCCACCTGATCCGATGGCTACTTTTGATTGAATCACCTGATATCCTGATCCAAGTGGATCCGCTGCAGGATTTAGAAAAGTTGTAAGTCTCTTTTGCTGGTACGGTTCAAGTTGATTCCATGCTGTTGGAGCAGCAATTGTCGCTAATGTGCAAATAACTAATATCGTTATTATTCCTAATAATCTAATTCCGCTTTTCAAAAGATATACGCATCCCGATATTACTAAAGGCGCTACTAACCAGGGTGCAACTGATAAGAATAAAGATATTATTGGAAGTAAAAGTAATATAAAGATTTTAAGTGGCATTCCAAACCAGGCAAGCATGGAAACTGTAATTACAGGTAAAACTGTAGCTGTACCAAGATCGGGCTGCAATAAAAGCAATATTGTGGGAATTAATCCAAGCAAGATAACTTTGCCATTAATTCTCCAGTATGATATGTGTGAGCCTCTATCTGAAAGCACTCTTGCACATGCAAAAATTAAGCAAATTTTTAATGGTTCGGAGGGCTGGAGGTTAACGCCTCCCAAAATAATCCACCTCTTCGCTCCAAATCCGATAATCCCCATAACTAAGACTAAAACTAATCCGATAATCCCGATAATATAGAAAATATATGCTATGACATAATAGAATCTGGGCGGTATTGAAGCAGTTATAAATAATAATACAATACCAGCCAGACTAAAATAAACCTGTCGTAAGAAATGCGTTTTCAAACCCTGAGAATGATCAGCGCTGTATATAAGCAATATTCCAATTACTACTAAACAAAGAGTGCTTATTAGCAAAGGAATATCAATACTGTTAAGTCTATTTTTAACTATGTTCATGTTACTCGACGATGCTTGTATCTGTTTCTGTACTATCAATCGCTTCCACTACTCTATGAACAATCTTCGCTGGTTTTGGTCCTGGAAACAGATCTTCAACATATCTTTTCATCAATCTACAAGCAACCGGTGCAGCAGCAGTACTACCGTGCTCACCATGCTCAACTACCACAGCAACCGCTATTAATGGTTTTTCAAAAGGTGCATACCCAACAAATAATCCATGATCTTCACCTTGAGGATTCTGTGCAGTGCCCGTTTTTCCACATATTGTGAGATCAGGATTGTATAACCAATATGCAGTACCATGAGGCTGGTTAACAACCATCCTCATTCCTTCCCTAAGAATATTCAAATTCTTGGAAGATATATTTATATCTCTGACCGGATTTGTGAATCTACTGACTTCATTGCTAACCGGATTGACCATTCTGTTTACAAGTTTTGGCTGAACTATTTTTCCGGTACTTACTGCTGCTGTATAAACGGCAAGTTGCACCGGAGTGACAAGCACATCACCCTGACCAATAGCTATATTTGCTAATTGTCCTCTAGTCCACTGCCCTTTACCGTATTTTTTATCGAGATAACTGGTTGATGGAGAAATACCCGGTGATTCACTATCCATATCTATACCTGTACGAACACCGAAACCAAACATTCTACAATATTCCGCCATGCGATCAGCGCCGAGAGATAAACCCATATTATAGAAAAAAACATCGCAAGATTGCTGGATTGCTTTGTAGATACCAACTGCTCCATGTCCTCCTTTATTCCAGCAGCCAAACCATCTTCTACCGAGCTGCATACCGCCGCCGCACGTTATTTTAGTGTATTCATCTGCGATACCCTCCTCAAGAGCGGCAGCAAGAACAGCCATTTTGAAAGTTGAACCGGGTGGATAGGTTCCCTGTACTGCTCTATTAAGCAATGGATGTCCGGGATCATTCTGTAATGCATCCCAGACATCCTGAGGTAATACACCTGCAAATACTGAAGGATCATAATCAGGAAGGCTTAAAAGCACTAACACCTCACCATTGCGAGGATCTATAGCCACAACAGATCCGACTCGGTTATTCATCAACTCGTAAGCATAGCGCTGCAACTCTGCATCAATATTCAGATAAATATCCCAACCTGGAGTTGCATTTATAGATGACGACTCTAATGATTCCCCAATAATCCTGCCTGAAACATCAACCTGCTGATACTTGACTCCTGCCTCACCACCCAGCCAATCCTCATAAACCAACTCAATACCTTTTCGCCCAACAAATCCAAACCTACCCTTTTCTTTTCTTACCTCTTTTTCGCTTCGCTCACCCACATAACCCAATAGATGAACGGTTTCAGGATATGGATAGCTTCTTTTCATCTCAAAACGAAAACTAATTCCCGGATAATTAAGCTGAGTAGCCTCTAAATATGCAAGTTTATCAAAAGGAAGATCTCGCTGAAAGGGTGTGGGGTAGAAAGTATGCCACCCTCTGGCGCCTAAACGCTTTCTAATAGCATCTGTTTCCATATTTAAAACTAACGCAAGGCTATCGATGGTCTGTGGTTGTTCTATGATTGTCCAGGGGCTTGCACATAATGTATATGATGGTCTATTTTCAACGAGCAATTTACTATTTCGATCAAATATCTTTCCCCTTGTTGGTTCAATAATCTCAGCGCGGATTCGATTTGTTGCTGCTTTCTTTAAGAAATCAGGACGATTCAGTACTTGCATTGAAAACAATCTGATTTCAAGAATTCCAAATATTAGAAAAAAAATAAGTGTAAAGATAATACCGCGGTTATCCTTCCACCAGCCTTGGGATTCGAGGTTCATAATTGCCTCATCGCTTAAACCTCTTCAGGCGAGTCTGAGATTTAGCCGTTCCTCTTACATTCCCAAAAGGTGCAATAAACCATAATGATCCTATTACGGTTGTATAAACTGCTGTAGGTACAACATTCCTTAAGACGTATTCAAATACTCCTATATGGCTTCCTTGCAGGATAAAAAGAGAACTAATGAAATCTTGTCCAAAAGCGGTAATTAATAATAACACAAACCAACCACTTAGATTTACTACTTTTTCTCTATTTTCAAGCCACTTTCCTGCCCAAAACGCGACTGTACTCTTTGATAATGACATAACACCAAGGAATTCAAGAGATAGACTATCTTGGGCAAAACCTGCGATAAATCCTATTATTAATCCGGCATACTTGCCTTTTTTAAATGTTATTACTATAACATAAATAAGCAGTAAATCAGGATGTATGCCCCTTATTTCCAATAAAGGCGACAGAGCAATTTGAGCGATTAAAACAGCAACGCCCCATATTGCATATTTTAGAGTTTCACCTGGTACGATCTGCATCACTGATCACAAATAATTCATCCAATAATCTGTAATTAACTGCTGGTTGTACTCTGATGTCCAACAACCATCCGTTGGACGCCCTTTTCACTTCAATTACGGAACCAATAAAAAGATTTGACGGAAAAACATTACCAGAACCTGATGTGACTAATGAATCACCCTGTTCAACATTAACTGTCGCAGGAACTCCATCAAATCTCAAATCACTTGAGCCGACTGAATGTACAATACCATCTTCGTTATTAGAAGTCAAACGTCCTGCGACGCCAATATTTGGATCTGAAAGCAATTGTACAACACAACTTTCTTTATTAACACGATGAACTCGACCAACTAATCCTTCGGGTGTGATTACAGCCTGATTGACTTTTATACTGTCCATATAGCCGATATTTAAAACCAGGCTCCGCAATCCTGATTCAGGATTCCTGGCAATAACATCACCTGCCGTAAGTTTATATTTAGCATTTTGTTTAAAATCCAACATTCTTCTTAATCGCTCACATTCAGCGCCTGATTTTCCCAATCTTGCCAAACCTAAACTCATTTCAGCAAGTCGCTTGCGTAGGTATTTATTTTCATCCCAGACACGCGGAGCTTGCAGAGTCGTTCTAAAAGGGTGAGTGATAACAACAATACAATCCGAAATTCCAGCACGGATCGCATTAACCTGAGTATTATCGTTAGAAAAAATAAGTCCCAATGCCAACAAAATTGCAGCCAGCCATGGGACGTATGGTTTCAGTGGGTCAAGCATAAAGGCGTGACAACTGTTTAGTTATTGTGAAGTAACAGTGATGAATATGTATCAAGGTCCTCCAAAACCATTCCTGTTCCGCGAACCACGCAAGTTAAAGGGTCTTCAGCAATATTTACAGGAAGATTAGTCTCCTCCCTCAACCTTATATCCAATCCTTTTAACAGGGCTCCGCCTCCTGTCAGGATAATACCTCTGTCACGAATGTCAGCAGATAGTTCTGGTGGTGATTTTTCCAGCGCTTCTCTCACTGCGGTAACAATCTGGGTCAATGGATCCGCAAGCGCTTCTCTAATCTCCTCGGAACTGATTTCCACAGCTTTAGGCATACCGGAAACTAAATCTCTTCCTTTTGCCGTTAAATTTATTTCCTCTGGTAGAGGCATAGCGGATCCGACATTACATTTTATCCATTCCGCCATTCGCTCACCAATCAAAAGGTTATAATTACGACGTATAAACTGAGCTATTGAGTCGTCCATCTCGTCGCCGGCAGTTCTTATTGAGTGCATTGTTACAATACCTGAAAGTGATAGAATTGCTATCTCGGTTGTTCCACCGCCAATATCAACTATCATGCTGCCAACGGGTTCTTTAACCGGTAAGTTTACACCAAGAGCCGCAGCCATAGGTTCTGCAATTAAATGAACTTCTCTTGCGCCGGCATACTCAGCGGAATCTCTGATAACACGTTTCTCAGATTTTGTAACTCCACTCGGCACGCAAACGATTACACGTGGTCTCACTAACCTATTATGTTGGACTCTGCGAATAAAAGAGCGAATCATCAGCTCTGCAACCTCGTCGTCGTCAATAACACCATCCCGCATCGGCCTGATGACTTCGATTTCATCATGGGTTTTCCCCATCATCTCTCTTGCCTGTTTACCGATTGCGATTACTTTCCTGTCCGAACGGGAGATTGCAACTACCGACGGCTCGCGAATGACTATACCTTGACCTTTAACATACACAAGTGTATTTGCTGTACCGAGATCAATGGCAATCTCATTAGAAAAAAAGGACATAAAGTTAAATTTCATTCTCTCTCATTCTCCGTCGGGTTTAATGTCTGAAGTGACGTCTGCCTGTTAACATCATCACAATGTCTCTTTCATTAGCAGCTTCAATTACTTCCTCATCACGAATAGAACCACCTGGTTGGATTATTGCAATGATTCCTGCATCAACAAGCATATCAAGACCATCTCTAAAAGGAAAGAAAGCATCCGATGCAGCAACCGTATCTTGAAGACTCAAACCTGCCTGCCCTGCTTTCCAAACAGCAATGTAAGCAGCATCAACTCTTGACATCTGACCGGCGCCGATACCAACTGTGCGATGATTGTCAGCTATTAAAATAGCATTTGATTTCACATAACGAACACTTTTCCAGGCAAATTTCAATGCCTCTAACTGCTCTTTAGTAGGTTTCCTGTTAGTCACAATCTTTATATCATCAAATTCAGGAAATCCAAAGTCTTTACTCTCAACAAGGATCCCACCCCATACCGACCGGTAATCAAGTTCATTATTCGGAATTTCACCGTTAAAACGAATTATACGTAGATTTTTTGATTTTAACAGATTATTCAGCGCATCCTCAGTATAATCAGGAGCGCAGACAACCTCAACAAAACCTTTTCTAAGCGCTTTAGCTGTTTTAAAATCAACCTTTCGATTAAATCCGACAATACTGCCATAAGCTGACTGCGGATCTGTTGAGAGTGCATTAAGAAAAGCATCCTCAACAGTATCACCAATCCCGACGCCGCATGGAGTTGTATGTTTCAAAATCGCTACTGCAGGTTGATCAAACTCACGAGGCATCCGCATTGCAATATCAAGATCGAGAAGATTATTAAATGACAACTGTTTACCACCAAGCTGCTCAACAATTGGAATTCCGCAACGGTTTTGCTCTGAAAAACTATAAATTGCAGCCTGTTGATGCGGATTTTCACCGTATCGAAGATCATGCTCTTTTCGTAGTTGTAGTTGTATTTCTGAAGGCAGTGTTTCAGTTATTGGTTTACGATCAAGGTTTTTTGCTATTAGTCCATCATATTCAGACGTCCATCTGAACGCATCAGCAGATAATGAAAGGTTGTAATCTATTGTGATTTCACCTTCATTATCAAGCAGATTGATAATGAAATCCTCAAACTGCTCCGCTCTGCTAAGCACCGACACAAAGCAATAATTTTTTGCAGCGGCTCGTATTAACGATACGCCGCCAATATCTATTAGTTCAACATCGGCGCCTTGATCTGGTTTCAGACCTTCCTGAAAAGGATAAAGGTCAACCGCTACGAGATCAATCGGTTCAATCTGAAATTGTTCGAGATCCTTAAGATCACTTTTACTGTCCCGTCTGGCAAGTATAGCAGCATAGACTGCTGGATGTAAGGTCTTCACTCGACCATCTAACAGTTTATCAAATCCTGTTTTTTTTGATAGTGGTTCGACTTCAATGCCGGATTTGGATATTGCATCTGCTGTACCACCACTCGCTATAATGGATATGCCAAGTTTTGTCAAACCCTGCGCTAAAATAACCGCCTGCTCTTTGCGCCATGAGCTAATCAAGGCTCGTTTAATCTGGATTTTTTCAGTGTTTTCTATATCGGTTTTTAAAATTTCATCGATCATTTGATTTTTCAAATAGTTTTTTTAAGGTTTGCGAATAAAAACGATGCTCAACTTTAAGCGCTCGTTCAGCAAGACTTTCCGGTGTATCTCCTTTGAAAACCGGAACTCTTTCCTGAGCAATGATACTGCCTGTATCATAATGCTCATCAACGTAATGGATTGTGACTCCACTCTCAGAAACACCGGCTTCTATTACCGCCCGATGAACGTTCATACCGAACATACCTTTTCCGCCAAAATCTGGCAAAAGCGCCGGGTGAATATTGATAATTCTTTTATCATAAGCCCTTACAACTTGTGGTGGCAACTTACGTAAATAACCGGCAAGAGCAATAAATTCCACTTTATATTTACTGAACGTCCGTAAAATAAAATCGGAAAATTCTTTTCCTTCATCCCATTCGTCGCGCTTGAAAATTACAGTAGGAAATCCCTTTTTTTTCGCAAAATGCAAGCCTTTCGCATCAGGGTTATTACTTGCCACTAAGACTATTCTCGCAGGAATCTCACCTCTATCAATAGAATCGCTTATTGCTTTAAAATTTGATCCAGTCCCAGAGAGCAAAATAGCCAGATTTTCAGGATGTTTTTTCATATTTTCATATTGCCATCGTTATCAATTTCAATCCTTGCTCCAACAGGCAGTGTAAGTCTATCGGCAATATGACCATAAGGTAATCCACCCCATATTGAAAATCCATATTTTTCAAACTTATTCAAAGCAAGATCATGA
>JAIPJL010000135.1 GCA_021734165.1 bacterium
AATTAAGAATTACGAATTAAGAATTATAAAATATAGTAGCGAGTTACGAGTTGCGAGTTACGAGTGGAGAGCCGATTCCGTCATTCCCTTGCAGATATGCCCTCGCGAAGGCGGGGGAGGGGATCCAGACAAGTCGGATTGATTGATCAAAGGCTTGACAAATCCGATTTCTTTATTTAAGTTAAATTATTAATACTTTAGAATTTATTGCTTTAACATACATGATATAGCATGAGAGTTCGTGATGAGCGTTGCCCAATTAAGCAGTATTGCAGTAGATAGTAAGACACACTTTAGTTTTGACGTCAAAAGAACTGCTAAAGCTCCTTCGGATAACTCCGTCCGAAAAGGGGCTTTTTGCGTTTTGGGAGGTTGTAGTATAATTATTTTAATATTGAAGAAGTTTATGGTTTCTTTAAGGTATGAAAGGTGATGTAAGCGAAACCAAGATTCACATATTCAAAAAAGACGATTTCGATATTAGCAATAATAGATATGACATACTGACGTTTTACGAATTTTGTGAAAATCCTTGCATTCGTAAAATGAATGCTTTAACTTCCGTAATAGCATACGGACATCTAAGGACTTAAAAGAGATGAACATGCCCAAACCTTCTTTACAGAGTTCGAGGCTTAGATTGATCGTTTTAACTATCATACTTGCCTTCTTACCCTTCACAACCTTCGCCCAGACAGAGATCGCGGGTGAAGTGTCGGGTGAGTGGACGGTTGATGGGAGTCCCTATATCCTGGTTGACTCCACCTTTATCACTGCTGACGACACTCTCATTATACATCCGGGTGTGACGTGTAATTTCAATGAATATGCGCTCCTTCTGGATGGTTGCCTGATTGCGGAAGGAACCGAAGATGATTCAATTATTTTTACATCAGAGGAAGATCATGCATTAATCTATAATCGAGATGAGGATAACAATCCTGTATTGATTCTCTCGTATGTAAGGATAACCTACCTTGGGGATCATGATATTATAATTTTAGGGAATTTTCAAACTTTTACCTGCACTAATTCGATTCCATGTAAAATCCAAATTCGTGAATGTGATGAATTTTATGTTGCTGAAAACATCTTTACCGATTCGTTCATATGGCTTGGCAGCGATGTTAATGAATTCGTATTTGAAGATAATACTTTTATAAATAGCGGAATTCGTTTTGATGATCTTGTCGGTCAGACAATCACAAACCAGACAGGTATTGGAACAAATCTGATATTAATACATGGATATGCTCGTGATGTAGAAATTGAGAATCTTGAAAACTTTGGAATAATGTTAGAAGGAGACATACTTGCAAATGAGCCTACTCTGTACGATGTTACAGTTCGAGACTGCAAAGGAAGTGGAGTCTTTATCGGTTTTGCAGTAGGTTGTCAGGTTTACAGATACCAAGGAGGAGGAATTAATATTCGTATAGCAAACGATGTTTTAATTGAAGATTGTCGGTTTGTACCAAGTAGTAGCATTGACATTGAAGAAGTACGGAATTCAGATTTCAATAATTGTGTTTTCTATATTGCCGGTGGAACACGTGATATAAAAATGTATAATGGGTGCTACAATATGAACTTCACAAATTGTACATTTATCAGAAGTTCATATTCTCCAGCAAGATATTTAATCTCTACAGAAGCGAATAACAGAAGCAGTTTTATCAATAACATCGTCTATAGTACCGATGGATTGGAGACAATTTTCATGGATGAGCATGGTGGATTCCTATGGATTGAATATAATTGCTTTTATAATGTTGAGGAGTACATACTTGATAATGGTGGTCGGTATGAAAATAACATGTATGCAGATCCACTTCTTGCGGGTGGCAATCCTTTCGAGGCAAATCTACAGGCTATAAGTCCCTGCATTGATGCAGGCGATCCTGATTCACCGGATGATCCAGACGATACAAGAGCCGATATTGGCGCCATTTTCTTTGATCAATCTATAAATAACGATCCTATAATAACCTCTCCAATCTGGGCATTTGGAGGAAATCGACAGTATTTTCAATACTCCGCAACAGCTAATGATGACGATGAGAATAACTTGGAAATCACCTTTGAAAACCTTCCCGATTGGCTGCATGTTGGAGACAACGACCCATCGGGAATAAGAACTATTTCAGGCGATGTTTCTAATGAACAGGAGAATTTTACATTTAATATAAATGTAACTGACAGAGAGAACTTAAGAGATACGATGACCGTAAGTGTGGATATATTTCCCGAAACCTTTTTACATGGTGATATATCCGGTGTTTTGCGAAATGAAGACTCTCCTTTCAGGGTTATTGATGATATAACTGTTCCGGTCGATTCCTTACTTATTATTGAAGCTGGTGTAGAGATTTATTTCCCAAATCCAATGCGATTTCAGGACAAGTATAATTATGAATTCACATTAAACGGAAACCTTTATGCTTTGGGAACCGTCGAAAATCCTATTACTCTAATAAGAATGTTTGACGAAGATGTAATTCCCGATAATTACAATCCCTGGTCGGGTATTATTGCAAGAGAAGAAATTGATAGTGTCATTATAAGAAATACTAATATCAGTTGTAGTCGATATGGAATCTATATTAGTAATGCTGAATATGTTGAGTTGATTGGTAATAAAATTGAAAAATTAAATTCGACTTCAGGGATTAATGTAAATGCAAACAGATCAATTATCCGTAATAATATGGTGCTTAATGATTCATCTTTTGATAATAGAGCATATTGCGGTATTTACTCTGCAGGGAACAGGTCGCTTATCTCGGGAAATACAGTATGCTATTTTGGTCAAAATGGTATCTTTTGCGAAGCCGACACCCAGGAGATATGCAATAATATTCTGCAATATAATGGGATACCAAATAATATCGGACGAGTTGAAAACGCTGGAATAAACTCGAGTCCAGGTGTGATGTCATTCATTCATCATAACCTGATTGTAGATAACAGTCTGGGAATTACTCTTTTCCCGGGCGATAATGAAGATGTGTTGATACAAGTTGTATCAAACACGATTGCGAACTGCTGGAATGGCAGCGCTATAAAAATCAACACTCTTTCAAATATTTATATTTACAATAACCTGATTCATAACTCCCCTATTGCATTCGGAATGCCAGGTGACAGCGCTGATTATGATGATATAAGGTATAATCTCATATCAGAATGTGATGACATATTTACCAACTGGGAACCGGTCGGATTTGGTGTTCCTGATACTATAAACGGAAACGGTGATTCTACGGATATATATGGAAATCTAATCATGGACGCTGAACTGATCGAATTTGGATCACATCCATTTGCGCTCAGATCTTCTTCGCTGGCTATAGATGCCGGAAATCCCGATTCTGAATATGATCCCGATAATACTCCCTGTGATATAGGCTACAGATCGTATAATCATGGTAATGTTCATCCGGAGATCATTGATATATTTCCCGTAGATCAACATTTAAGATTGTCATTTTCAGGAAGTATTCGTTTCCGTATTACAGGAGAAGACGAGGATGACGATACACTTTATGCCAGATACCTGATTAACGATGAACCTGTTTCGTGTCAATTTGAAGAAAGACTTTTTTTTACCGAGCGAGGCGTCTATGAAGTTATTGGTGAACTTACTGACGGGAACGGTGTTGTTTCTACTAAATGGACTGTTGTCGTTGGACTTACTGATGTTGAAGAAGAAGAACCGCTGACGCCAACAGAATTTAAACTGTATCCGGCATATCCTAATCCCTTTAACTGTGCAACAAATATCAGTTTTGATCTACCAATAGTAGCTAATCCGATTCTCACAATATACGATATTACAGGAAAAAGAGTTGCACGTGAGGAATTGGGTCAATACAATGCTGGACACCATACTGTTACATTTTCATCACCTGATTTAACCTCAGGTTTATATGTCTTCTCACTTAGAGTTACCGGAGAGGAACAGTTTATCAAGGCTTTGTACCTTAAATAATTCTGTAAATGTATGAATTTAAATTGATTTCCATCACATGATTGGAAACTACCCGCAACCTCTTGCACTTAAAGTAACTTTGAAAGGAGGTTACAAAAATCAGTTTTAATCGCTAAAAGCGGGAATACAAGATATTAATTAGTTCAAGTCAGTTTCTTTGTAACTGATTAAACTGAAATTTAAAGATAATATCATCCAGAATTGAAACCTGTTTAACGACCAACTTTGAAAAGCGCTTAAAATATTAATAGACGCCTATAGTAGTTATATTTGAAATAGTCGATTAGACTTTTTCAGAGTCGACTAACTATAACACTAACGCTAAAATACCTATAACTGCACAGTAAAGCGCAAACCAGGTTAATTTACCGCTACTGACAATTTTTAACATTAATGCTATTGCGATGTATCCAGATATAAAAGCGGCTATTCCACCGATAATATGAGCTGAACTAAATGAAACTGATCCCTCAAACCATTCCGGAATTGTCAGAATTATTGCGCCGCCCACTGATGGTAAGGAAAGTATAAAGGCAAAATCAACTGCAGATTTACGTTGAACTCCCGTCAATAATCCGACGCCAATGGTCGATCCTGAACGAGATACACCCGGAATTATCGCAACTGCCTGTGCAATACCAATTGCCAGTGCTCTCCATACGCCCATAGCACCCGCAGTAGTTTTCGCTTTTGAGAATCTTTCCGCTGTGAATAACAAAACCGCTGTGAATAAAAGCGCTAAACCGACCAAATGAATGTTATTAAATAAAGCAGCTAAAGAGTCTTCAAATAGTATTCCAATGATACCAGCCGGAATAGTTCCTACAATCAAGTAGATTATCCATTTTCTTCCTTCACCTTCACCGGTGAAAGCTTCTGTGAAAATAGAAATGATCCTGCTACGATAATATATTAAGACAGCAATCAATGTCCCTGCGTGAGCTGCAACTTCAAAACCCACATCTTCAGCGGGGCTCGCATGGAGTAACGCTCTTGCCAGGGCAAGGTGACCACTTGATGAGACCGGCAGAAATTCAGTCAATCCCTGGACAATACCCATTATCAGAGCTTGAAGTGAACTCATTCGCTTATCGCCTCATATTCACCATGTATAAACCGTTTCAAAGTAATCCTGCGGTCAACACGTTCCTCTTTTAAAAGAGTAATTGTCCCAGTCAGGGTTCTGACATCACGAATCTGAGATAATGTCAGTCTCATTGATTCGGTACCATCGGCTTTAGCGAGTCCGTATTGAATCATACATGCAGCGCGTTCACCCTCCAGGTGATGAGAGTTCAGTTCGGTATTATCCGATCCTGTTATTCTTGATGAAAAAAGGTAGTACAAAGAATCATGAACGGCTGCCATCGGTTCTGCATAGACCATACCGTTGATATAATTCTTTACTCGGTAATGAGATTCGCTATCAGCCCAGTTTTCATCGCCTAACAACTGAGTTTTCAAATTGTATCGGGTAAACTGCGGCGCGATAATCTCTATTGCTCCCGGTTCAATAACCAGCAGAAAGCCATCATAAACTGTCAATGGAATCTCAAGCGAATCAATTTCCTCACGGGTTTCCGTCATCCATTCATTAAGTCTTTCGTGATCTGCAATCCAGAGTGAATCGAGGAATGTATCGGTCAGTGTCCAGGTGGTATCTTCATCCGGTTCAAATTCTATCCCCGGTGGAGGTAATACAGCCTGAAGCTCTTCAGAATCTGGTTTATAGCGATTGCTATCAGCGAGTATGTATCCGAAGGATCCATAGAAAGTGCGCATTGAATCATCATAGGCTTTACGCAGTCCGACTTTCCTTATCCGTTTTAACTGAGCGCTTACGTCGCGTGTTCCCGGATAATAAGCCTCTTCTGTAATAATTGTGCCGCCACACGCAGCGATTTCCTGTTTGAAACCTTCTGAAATCTGTCTTCCTGCCTGAGAGATGGGCGCTAATATTCCATAATCAGCGAGTTCTAATTTATAGAAAGCAAGTTTTGCCAATGCAGCGCCTATTCCAACATAGTTAATTCGTCCTTGAAACACATAACGCCCGATGGAGGTCAGATCGCTTATTCGACAGGAAGTACTGATAAACGGAACTTTATCCGCTTCAGCAACTGCCGCAAGCGCTGCCGCTTCTTCAGGTTCAAGCCCTCCGACGATTGCGCGTACTTTGTCTTCCGTCGTAAGTCTGCGCGCCAATCTGACCGCTCTGACGGGATCGCCATAGCTGTCATATACAATTATATCACAATCAGGGGTATCGCTTATTCTGGCATTGAAGCCGCTTAGAAAATCCTGAGCATAAGTATCTTCCGATCCACTAAGAGGCAATACTAAACCGACTTTTGCATGAGAACCGCTTTGCCTGTTCCGTGCTGCACGCGCAGCAGTCTCAGACTTCTGAAACTCCGTCAGCTCATTTAAAAGCGCCGAGGCGTCCTGACGCATTTTAGCTTCGCCGGAGTTATCAATAATCCAATTGAGATTTTCACGCGCCTTATTCCAATTTTCTAATAAAAGATCACAGCGAGCAAGTATCATATACGAATCATCTATATATGATGAATCAGAAAACTTTAATTGTAGGCGTTTCGCTTCCGCCCTGCATCTTTCGAGCATTCCGGCGCCGAGTGAGGCTTCGGCTGCTATCAGCGTAACAGATGCTTCGTGTTTGGAGCCTGGGTAGTCTTTACGAAATTGATCTACTAATTCCAGCGCTTCTTTATAACGTTTATCATCGCATTTATAACGCAGGTTTCCGTAAGCCTGATCAATAGGATTTGACAGCGCGGTATTTGTTACAAACGCCGATGCGACAATTAAAGTGAATAAAAGCTTCTTACTGTTTCTAATAATAGACAAGGTTTCTCCCTGCAAGAAAATTTATACTTATTTGAAAACTTGCTCTCTTATTTTATTCCCATTCCACCGTACCTGGTGGTTTGGAAGTAATATCATAAACGACTCTGTTGACTCCTCGGACTTCGTTGGTAATACGAGACGCGACTTTAGCCAGGAAATCATGTGGAAATCTCGAAAAATCGGCAGTCATAAAATCTCGCGTATCTACCGAACGGAGAACGACGACTCTTTCCCAGGTTCGGTTGTCTCCCATCACACCGACCGTTTTAACAGGAAGTAAAACAGCCAAAGCCTGAGATACTTTATTATACAAATCAGCGTTTCGAAGCTCCTCAATGAAGACAGCATCCGCTTCCTGTATAATGGCAACGGCTTCTCTGTCAACATCACCGAGTATTCTAACAGCGAGACCGGGTCCGGGAAAAGGATGTCTCATCAGAATTGATTCCGATAATCTAAGCTCTCTGCCAACCTGTCTCACTTCGTCCTTAAAAAGATCTCTAACTGGTTCAACAAGCTTCAGTTCTAATTTCTCAGGCAGTCCGCCCACGTTGTGATGTGTTTTAATCAAAGCCGCTGATCTGCCGAAGGCAGCAGATTCAATAACATCGGGATATAATGTACCCTGCACAAGAAAATCAACATTATGAAGTTTCCTGGCTTCTCTCTCGAAGACCATAATAAATCGGTTGCCGATACGTCTCCGTTTCTCTTCCGGTTCGCTTATACCTTTAAGATCGCTCAGAAATTCATCACCGGCGTCAACTACGATCAGGCTGTCGCCAAAAATCGGTCGATACATCTCTTCAACCTGCTGAGCTTCGTCTTTACGAAGCAGCCCGTTATCAACGAACACACAATGCAGCCGATCTCCGATAGCTTTGTGAACGAGAGTTGCAGTTACAGACGAATCAACTCCGCCTGAGATTGCGCAAATAGCGCTGCCATCACCGATCTGTTCTTTGATTTTCTCAATTGCCCTGATGATAAACGACTGCATGCTCCAGCCGCCTTTAGCCTTGCAGATGTCATACAGAAAGTTGCGCAGTATCTGACCACCGGATGGCGTGTGATGCACTTCAGGGTGGAACTGAACACCGTAAAGACCGGCGTCAGGATTTTCGATTGCCGCTATTATCCCGGATTTACTCTTGGCTGCAAGCCGCCATCCTTCGGGAAGGATTGTTATATGATCACCATGACTCATCCAGACCGGTAATTCGTCTGAAAGTCCTTTTAAAAGGTGACTGCTATAATGATTGATTTCAGATCTGCCATACTCCCGCTTTGCTCCAGGAGATACTAATCCACCGTTTTCAAGCGCGAGAAGCTGCATTCCGTAGCATATACCAAGTATGGGAATTTGCAGATCAAGGATTTCTCGATTCAGTTGTGGAGTGTCTTTATCGTAAACGCTGTTAGGTCCTCCGGAAAGTATAATGCCGACTGGCTTTAAAGTGTGAATTTCATCTATGCTGAAATCAAA
The DNA here is from genome assembly GCA_021734165.1 of bacterium. GTDB lineage: Bacteria > Electryoneota > AABM5-125-24 > Hatepunaeales > Hatepunaeaceae > JAIPJL01. Next base: position 8,346 of record JAIPJL010000135.1, read on the forward strand.
GGGTTCGATACGGCTGAATACTCCCTCTTCACGGCAGCGTCTTGCAATAAGCTGTGTGTATTGCGATCCGAAGTCGAGTATTAAAACGGTTTCCTGCTGCTCAATCAAAGTCTATTCCTTTTAAAGCATCCATGTAGTTAAAATTGGTCTGATTTATTTTAACGGGTGTTATGGAGATATACCCCGCTCGTACCACCGCCATGTCGTTATCATCACCTTTAGAGTCAATTATACATTTCCCGCCGATCCAGTAATATTCCCTACCACGTGGATCTAAACGCTTTTCAACCTCTTCCTCATAATGTGAATCAGCCTGGTGAGTTATCTTCACGCCCTTTATCTGATCTGCTGGGAGATTTGGGACGTTGACGTTAAGCTGAATGCCGTCCGCTCCGGATTCAACCGCTCTTTGT
>JAIPJL010000136.1 GCA_021734165.1 bacterium
CCCGAATCGAGATCGCCAAAACTCGCTGTGGCGTGAGTAATCTCAACAGCATCCATGTTTGTGGATAACGTCGCTTCGATTCCGGAAACAGCAGTTGTACCTGTATTTCGCAATGTTACTGTCAGATTGACCGGCGCTCCTGCTTCAAGTCTGTCATCACCATCACCGATAATAACGCTCTCAAAACCGATGTTTCGTTCAGGCGCTGTAACATTGATTGTGCCGAGATAAGGCGCCGCCTGCCAGGCAATCACCGTAACTTCGAGTTCACCTTCAGTATCAAGTTTCACCGGTATCAAAGCTTCACCATCGGCGTCAGTCAAAACGCTGATCTCGGTTTCATCAGCTTTGCGAAGCGTCACTAAGGCTTTGCGAACCGGAGCGCCATCTTCGTCTTTAACGCTAAACATAGTGTATGTATCACCTACAGAAAGCTCATCTGTGTGCTCTACATCCAACCTGAACGGGGCGTCAAAATAGATGTTGACTTCCGGATCTCCGAGGATGTTATAAACATGAGTATAAAATTCAACTTCTCCGGGACGCTCCAATCCGTTGCGTTCTCTTTTATGAGGATAACCGCTCCAGATTTCCATCTTGCCTGCTAAAGTGAGTGGACCTAAAACCCTGATATTTTTATACATCAACGCTTCGTAGAAACCACCAAGCATAGGATTGTTAAACTGTGTTTTGGTATGCAAATCGGAAGGTCCATAAAATGCCAGCGCTCCCCTCGGAGTACGTCTTGAACCCTGGACTATTGATTCCTCTCCGAAACACTTAATTCTATAGCGGTTATTGAAATCACCGGTACGACACACGAAAAATGTGAATAATGGTAATAATGGTTCATTCTGAAGTTGAGCAAGGTCAAGTATGTAAAATTCAGGATAATGGGTTCCGTGAGAGTCAGCCCAGCCACGATAAGATACTAAATTAACTCCCCTGTTAATTGCCTCAACGATATGATCGGAACTGTTGTCATCACCCGCTTTCCTGTAATATTGCTCATAGACTTCATAATTTTTTTCACGAAGCCTGTCCGCAAGCCACTGTGACGTTTCAACCGGACTTAGAACAGGAACACCACCATCACCATAATTACCGGCAAATACAACTGCCCTGTGAAAGGCGTCCATGTCCAGATCATCAAGTGAAAGAATATCCCGTTCCTGATTGAGATATCTTTTTAAGGTTATTTGAGTATCACCAGGGCTGGGATAGTCGGTTGAAATGCGACCAATAAAAGCATCTATAAAATAATCGTCACCTTCGAGCATCACATAGGGTTGATCGGTAGCATCCAAATCATCCTCAGGGCTCCTTATATCGTATGTAGGTAAATGAAAAGTACTTGCATTTACATCTCCGAGTAACAATACAAACTCAGGAGGTCTGTCCCACTCATCGTAGGCTGTTTGAATATAGTCTTTAATTTCACTATTCTGAATACCAGCCCTATAGATCGGAGCTACTACAACATCAAAACCCTTACGGCGTTTCCAATCAACAAAGTCTAAAAATTCAGCAATATTAACAAGAGACTGATCTGTTATTATCAGGTAAGACCCTCGCTGAATTACCCTACCGCCGGGAAGGATGAATCCATAGTTTTCAATAGACGCGCTATTGATTAATGTCGCTTGGAAATAATCCTCGAAAGCCTGTGACCAATATCGCTCCGGATCAGGCGCTTCACCAATGGAGCTGCCATCTCTGACGAACTCAAATTCGATTTCAACCCTGTCTGCGCAGGTGATCGTATGTTCATCAGCCCTGTAAACCGCAGGTCTAATCACCACAGGCGCAACTCTCAGCCATCTCATCCAGCCTGGTTCACCAACCTCAACGATTGGCAAACTTGAAGCGGATCTTAAGCTTCTGTTGTAGATTTCGTCACGATCAGCATAAGCAGCCAGCTCATAAGCGCTTTCATGGATGTTGCTTACACGCGCTCTGACGCTGTAGCCGTCAGGTACTGCGACCAGCCTGGAAATCACCGGCAGAGCTGGTCCGCCTTGCTCGAAATCAGGCATTGAGCCCGGTAGATCAACACGAACGCTGACGATGTCTTGATCGTACCGGTTGGCGATAATTGTTGGTGTTTGAAATTCGAAAGCTGCTGTGAAACCATTCTGATTTTCGGTTACAACTTCAAGTTCGTAAGCCTCTTCCGCAATCTGACCGGCATAAATTGACGGAGTTAGAAGCAGAACTATAAGCAGCGCTGTGAGTCCCGTTAATTTCCGCATGATGAACCTCCGTAGGTTAATGTTTGTATGAAAAGCAAGTGTTGTCTCCTGATGTAATGCTGATCCGGAGCGTAAAGTATCTTCTTACAAGTAATACGTTACTTCACACAGGATTTTAGCAATAAATCTATAGTGTAGCAGGATGTCCTCATTCTGCTGAAGAAACTTTATAATTGTGCAGGATGAGTTTATCCGGCTCCACTTTCAATACTTCTATCTATCTTATTTAAAGATAACCTATAGTTGCTTAAAAATCAAGCTGTCAAATTAAACTTAGTACTGCCAAGTGACAGGAATATTAGCTGTCAATATGGCAGCATATCTGCCATTCAAGTTTTATTTTTATCATTAATTATAATAAGAATATCACTAATATATTATAATTTAAGTACTTATAATTTTGGCACAAGCCTTGCTGTTATATAATCAAAAAACAAAACGGTTATAGCAACCGTTTTTAACAAAAAACAAATTCAGGAGGAACATATAATGGCATTAGTACGTTGGGAACCATTTTGGGGTCGTTACCCATTCGGCAGTCTTCAAAATCGCATCAACAGGATTTTCGATGATGTGCAGGAGAACGATGAAGACCGCCCGTCATACAACTGGTCACCTCGGGTTGAGATCACAGAGTTCGAAGATCGTTACGAGCTTGAAGCAGAACTCCCAGGTTTGAAAAAAGAAGATGTTAAAATTGAACTGGAAAATAATGTGCTTACGATTTCCGGAGAGAAATCAGCAACACATGAAAAGAAAGATCGCAAGATTCATTTATGCGAGCGGATTTATGGCAGTTTCACGCGCTCATTCCAGGTCACAAGCAAGATCGACGCAGATAAGATCAACGCTGAATTTAAAAACGGAGTGTTGAATCTCACGCTGCCCAAAGTTGAACAGGAAAAACCGAAGCAGATCGAAATCAAGGTTAAATAAACTCCCAAACAATTTCCCCCTTCTATGAAGAGGGGATGATGGGGAATTGATCAATAATACACTGAAGATATTCTCTTATTAATAAGAGGAAAAATAAATAAAACAGGAGTATTATCATGGCAAAAGGTGGTGGTGGAAGCAAAGGTTCTGGTGGTGGAGGTAAAAGTTCTGGCGGCGGCGGTAAAAGCGTACCCAATGGACCAAGTACAACCGGCAATCCATCTGGTGGAGGTAGAGGAAATAATCCTCCCTCAAAGTAGTAAAGACGATTGAAATCACTTGGAGAGTTATTAGCACTATTTAGGATGAACAACTTTGATTAACAGATGGTTCGGTGTTTCTCCTGTGATTTACTCTTTACTATTAAAAGGTAATATAAAAGAGGCTGTCCTATAAACGGGCAGCCTCTTTTTTTTACCTCAATTGATATCGTATTGCCGTAAATATTTTGTAAAAGCCTATATTTGCTTATATTTCAATCAGAATTTCTAATTTGGAGTAGAATCCTGAGCAAAATAATCTGGATAATCCTTTCCGTAATTTGGCTGGCAATGATTGTAGTTCTAATGAGCGGCGTACTAGATTCCGGTCAGAATACGCTGGTTTCACCTGAAGATATACTTGAGGATGTGCAGCTTGAGGCAGAATCAAGCTGGTTAAGCATTTATATCCAAGATCAGAAGATCGGCTATGCTAACAGCGTGTTAAAACCATTACCACAGGGTGGTTACGAGATATCCGAGTTTTCGCTGATCGAAGGCGCTATGATGGGCGCTCAGCAATCAATGCGGATGTGGATGAACATTAATGCAGACAGCGCTCTCGCTTTGGTCAGTTTCAAAGGAGCAGTCGATGCAGGCGCTTATTCAACAAGTTATGAGGGCAGCGTCAGCAAAAGAGTTCTCTCTGTGAAGATTACGACATCGGGTAATCCCGTAGAGAGATTTTTTCCGGCTCCGGAACCTATTTATTTAAGTCAGGTTGTTAAGCCATTAATACAAAGCGGTAAATTTAATGAAGGCGATTCGCTTAAATTAGCGGGTTTTGATCCCGTCTCTATGAAAATGCAGGATATGTTTATTGTCGCTGGTGAGAAGCTAAAAAAAGAAATTGATGGAGAAGAAATCCCTGTACGGAAACTTACTACCACTATGGAAGGATTATCAAGTACTTTGTATGTTGATGATGATGGGAATACTGTAGTCGAATATGGGCCGATGGGGATGGTGATGAAGCAGGAGAGTAGCGAGAAGGCGCTTATTATGAATGACAGGATTGGAGATGTTGATTTTCTCTCACTATATTCAATCAAACCAATCGGCAGCATCAGGGATCCTCGAAGCGCTGCAATTATGCGCTACAAAGTATCCGGAGTCTCTTTGGAACAGGTAACATCAGCAAGCGACAGGCAGAAAATTATCGACGACACAGATGGCTTAATTGAAGTTAATATTGATTCCGAACCTGTTCAACTGACCGATAAAGAACTGACCAAGTTTACTTCTGATGCACCGTTGATTGAATGCAGAGATAAGCAGATCATATATGCTGCCGTCTTAGCAGTAGCAGGTGGACAGGATCGGCTTGATAGCTTGAACCGTCTTTCAGACTGGGTTTTTAAGAATGTTAAAAAGAAGATGTCCGCGGGGATACCGTCTGCGCTGGCAGTTTTAACAACCCGCGAGGGTGATTGTAACGAGCATTCCACTCTTTTCGTTGCTATGGCAAGAGCAGTCGGTATTCCAGCAAAGATGCAGCTTGGAGTAGTCTATCAGGACGGGAGTTTTTACTATCATGCCTGGACTGCTGCTTATGTAGATAAAAGGTGGATCGAGTATGAGCCTACATTCGGGCTTGAAAGGGCTGATGCGGCTCGTATTGCGCTGGCTTCAGGTGATTTAAGTAATGCAATCGAGCTTGCCGGCGCTATCGGTCAGATTGAGATAGAAATAATTGACAGCGTGAAAACGAGGTAAAGAATGGGAAAACATAAAACGGATAAACCGCTGATACTCAAAGGACGCATACGTGTAGTACCGGTTGCGAATGTTGATACGGATATGATCTTTCATAATAGACATCTGCATATCACCGAACCGGAGGAGATGGCTCCTCATATTTTCGGCAATTTGCAAGGCTGGGAAAATTTTCCGAAAGAAGCTGAAAAAGGTGATATTCTGATTGTCGGACATAACTTCGGCTGCGGTTCTTCGCGCCAACAGGCGGTTGATGGCTTCATTGCGCTTGGTGTTGCGGCAATCATAGGAGTATCGTTCGGAGCGATTTATAAACGCAACACAATCAATGCCGGACTGCCTTTAATTGAATGCACAGACATCTTAGGTTCCGGAATTCAGGACTTAGATGAAATTGAACTCAACCTTGAAACCGGAACAATTAAAGGTATTGATAGTAAAATACTTATAAATGGCAGGCCTTTCACAGATGTACAGAAGGATATTTATTATGCGGGAGGTTTGTTGAATTTGGTGGGTGATTAGCTTGCAGTTCAGAGTACAGCCTTCAGGCTGTTGAAACGACGCCACTATTTTACGGTTTAGCAGGGAGATTGATATGAACAAGAAATTAGTACCGATAGCTATAATAATAATAGGTGTAATTATCTTTGTTGTTTCGTTTAATACCATTAAAGAGAACCTCCGTCCATTGGCGATGAGTCCTGATGAATTAGAAACAGCAATAACAGAGAAATCCATGACAGAGAAGATCGTTCTCGCTGAGTTGAACGGTGAGTATTATCACAAAAAGACCTGTACTCATACATCCGGACCGGTTGAAAAGATAGCGATAAGTCTTGCAGAAGATAAAGGGTTGGTTCCCTGTCCATATTGTTGTATCGAAGATGAGGTTAGTCAGTGATGAAGTGGAAATATACCATACTGATCATGTTTGGTATTGCTTTGATGATTGCTTTATTTCTCGTAAACCAGGTTCTTCTGCGAAAGTTTGAGAGAATTCCGGTGGAAGGTGAAAGACCGATTGTGGTTAAAACTGCTGATGGATACGAGCCAAGTGTGGTTGTTATCAGTGAAGGTGACAGTCTATATCACCTCTCATATTGCGGTTGGAAGGGAGAGATAATTACATATATAGCGCCAGAAGAAGCGGTAAAGAAGGGCTACAAACCCTGTCCACATTGTTTTGGAGATGAATGAAAGTGATAAAAAAACAGATACTCTGGGTTGACGATGAGATCGAATTACTCAAACCTCATATTCTATACCTCGGTGAACGCGACTACGAGATAACTGAAGTAACTAACGGTCCTGATGCCCTTGATTTACTAAGCGATAAGACTTTCGATCTTGTTCTGATCGATGAAATGATGCCTGTTATGAACGGGCTGGAACTACTGCGTCGTATAAAGGCGATTCGTCCTGAGCTTCCTGCCGTGATGGTAACTAAAAGCGAGGCGGAAGAGTTGATGGAGCAGGCAATTGGTGAACATATTGCAGGATTCCTGACAAAACCTGTCAATCCGTCACAGATTCTCTCGGTCGTAAAAAGTATTGTTGATAAACGTAAGATTTCCGAAGCACAGCTCTCCCGCAGGTGGGCGGAAGGTTTTGCTGAACTTTCGCAGTTAATTGACGAAGAACTTGATGCTGATGGCTGGGTCGAGCTTCATACCCGTATTTGTACCTGGGAGTTGGAGCTGGATCGCTGGGGTGATGAATCGCTGAAGGAGATGCTGCGTGATATACGTCAGGAAGCAGAAGCGCGTTTCGCTCGCTGGGTAGAATTTTCTTACGAAGGCTGGATTGCAGCGAATCCTGGCGAGAGACCGCCATTATCAATGGATATTGTCAACAAATGGTTGATACCGCAACTTACAGGGACAGGCCCGATACTCTTTCTGGTGGTTGACTGCCTTAGATTTGACCAATGGCTGGCGCTGGAACCACTGTTATCCGAACATTTTGAGATCAAGCGGGAAGGCTACCTGTCGATTTTACCCTCAGCGACGCCTTATTCACGCAACGCAATATTCAGCGGATTTATGCCATCTGAACTTGAGAAAGTGCATCCGGAAATCTGGGCGGTCGGTGATGAAGATGAGGGTTCATCCAATAGATATGAGCATCAGTTCCTTGATGAACTTTTAAGTAGAAGAGGTATCAATTTACAACCTGAGCTTCGTTATGTAAAAGTCCTTGAGCAAGATGAAGCTTCCGAATTTGAACGTCGTGTTAAGAACTACCTACATACACCGTTGACTGCAATGGTTTATAACTTCGTTGATATTCTGCTACACACAAGGCAGTCAGTAGAGGTTCTGAAGGAAATGCTGCCGGATGAATCAGCCTTCAGATCGGTAACGGAAGCATGGTTCAAACACTCATCGCTTTATCGAATTATTCAAGCCTTTGGAGAAGCGGGTGGTAAAATACTGGTAACATCGGATCACGGCTCTATCCGAGGGCGCAGGGGATCTAAGGTTATAGGTGATCGTCAGACGTCAACGAATCTGCGTTATAAATACGGACGAAACCTCCAGTTCGATGACAGACATGGCATTAAGATAAAAGAACCGCTTAAATGGGGGCTGCCTCAGCGGGGCATAAATACGGACTATATCATCGCCAAAGAGGATTACTTCTTCCTTTATCCGAACAACTACAACAAATACCTCGAACTCTATAAGAACAGCTTTCAACATGGCGGGATTTCGATGGATGAAATGATACTGCCCGTGGTGACAATGACAGCAAAGTAAGTTGACAAGTTGGCAGGTTTACAAGTGAACAAGTTTCAGCACACATCACGGCACAACAGGGGGGGCATAGGCAAAATTATCGTCACATCGTCACAGATTCGCCGGAAAGCCTTAACGGGTAAGGGATAGAGGGTGTGACGGAAATGTGACGGAAAGTGACGGAACAATTACGAATTAGGAATTAAGAATTACGAACTGCAAATTATAGTTATGAGTTACATGTAAGTGATCAAGTGATCAAGTAATCAAGTGACCAAGTTTGGAGAATATTGAATGATCCTGTCACGTATCACAAGCGTTGTGAGTTGGTAAAAGCGCATTTATAACGCTGTATCTATCGAGAAAGAGCACGACCCCGAAGAGATTGAATATTAACCCGTACATTGTTGTTAATATACAACATTATTCAGAAAATGTCAAGTTTAATCACAAGGCGAAAGAAATTTTGAATTTACACCTTCGCCGATGCTATGGCGTTACATGTTGGATTTTGAATGAATAAGTAAGGAGTAAGGGAGCAGGATTCAGAAAGCCGATTTTTATGGACGGGATGGACGATATAGACAGAATGGAAGAAATGCGGGAAAATTTGGATTTTGAATTGGCAGTTACGAGTGGCGAGTGGCGAGTTACGAGTGTAGAATAGAGTCCGTCATTCCCTTGCAGACTTGCCATCGCGAAGGCGGGGGAGGGAATCCAGACAAGCATTATTAAAATCATGATCTTGCCTTGTAAGAATGCTGCAATTGAAGGCGTTAAAGCGGCTGAAGGTGAA
>JAIPJL010000012.1 GCA_021734165.1 bacterium
GTATATCCTGGGGCAGTGAGCCGGAGTTCACACCGATACGGATCGGGATGCCTGCCGATCCGGCAGCATCGACCACAGCTTTGACTCTGTCACGTGAGCCGATATTACCCGGATTGATGCGCACCTTAGCAACGCCTGCTGCGATGGCTTCCAATGCTCGCTGATAGTGAAAGTGAATGTCAGCGACGATTGGGACGCCTGCTTCCTTAACCAGATCGGGCAGTACAGTGGACGCCTTCTCATCGGGGACAGCCACTCGCACCAGTTCACAGCCTGCTTCAACCAGACGGTGTGTCTGAGCGAGTGTTGCTTTAAGGTCTCGCGTATCGGTGGAGCACATTGACTGTACGACCACAGGCGCGCCTCCGCCGATGATCAGACTGCCAACCTTTACCGCACGGGTTTTTGATTCGTGATTTTTGATTCCTGATTCCTAAAATACTTGTGCAGTCAAACGTCTCGTTTGACTGTTTTATATAGTTAACCGGAGTGCACAAGCTTGCTTGTGCTTTAATAAAACGAAGTAAGCTTCGTTACTCCGGATTGACTTAACCATACCTCGCTATCAATGAGAATAATTATCACACCTGAGGCGTACAAACCACTTTGAAGAATATACAACATTATAAACGTAAAAAGATTGCAGCGACTCACCATCCTCATAAATCAGTTGATTATTCTGTACAACCGCTTGGGGAAATACTGAAAGATCTGACGGGCAAGGATGGATCGCCCAAGGGTTTTGATATAATCGGATACTGGCTTCTGATGTAACCCAAGGAGTAAAACCGCCTACAACAAGTACCCCTGATACTCGCGTGTAATTCCTTAACAAACCGTTTAACCTTCTTCTAAAAACTAAGTCTTCATTAGTTATTGGTCTATTTGATGAAGAATTCAGAAAGTATTGTTCATCGCCAAATAATGCTTGTTTAATATCGATTCTATCAAATATATGTATATGACTAACAGCAATTATAATTGGTTTGTTTAGACGACCATACTTTTTAGCTTTCAGATGAATTTTATTGCGTAAATTTTCGTGTAGATCCCCTAAGTTCCATTCTTCTGTAACTCCTAAATTTCTGACATTTTTTGAACCTCTATAAGCTTCAGATTTCGGTATCAGCCAAAATTCAATGCGTAAATCTTCGTGATCATAAATATGGGATGGAGATTCATGATATTTTCCATCTCTGAAAGCTTGACAAATAGTATTATAATCTTGAGCGTCAATAAATTGTTGCAGAGCTGGAATGTAACTTTTCCACTTAGGTTGAGTTGTTGGTTCACCAGATATGTCAAGATCGATGAAAAAATCCGGAGAATTTATCCTGCTATTAAGATCATCATATATATTATTCTTAATTTGCTCATATCCCTTTTCTTTACGTGATTTGCCTGAGAAATGATAAGCCTCAAGATAAAACTCATCATTTCCGTCATTTATTGCGTGAAAATCAGGATGTTTATCTGTTCCTTGAAGATCTGGGTGAACCGTAACTTCATATCCTAAATTGATAAGCAATTCATGTAAAGCAAGTTCAAAAAACGCAGATTGAAGACTTTCATCGTCAGAATTAAACCTCGTTGCAAGTTCGTATTGTTCATCTTGTGGATATCTTGAAAACCAATCCTCAAGTCTTGAACGAATGTCACATTCAAGGGAACGACTTGATCTATTCAGAAACTCAAAATCTAGCTGTGAATTTGTTTTAGGACCATCAATGTCTCGCACAATGTCAGGAAATAGATTCATGTAATCCTCATTAAGATATTAATCTCTATTAAATTTATAATATTTGTTTTTTCAGTTCTTTCCATGCAGATTCAATTATAACTGGAGTTTTAATAGATTTCTTAGTGCTTTCAGCAACTTCAGAGAATATACGTTGAACATCGTCTATGCTAATGTTTAACTGCTTAACTAATTTAGTTATCTTATCAACGATGGCGGGAGCTGTAAATGCGAGATTTACATCCCATGGCGGGTACTCCTTCAGTAATTCAGGATCATTCATACCACCCAAATTATTTGGTCCGTTTAAATCGAGATAACATACTTCAAGAAGCGTTGTTAGGGCATCATTGAAACGTCCTTCTTTTTCAAGGTGAAAAGCCATCTGCATTCTCGTATTGCGATACAATCCCCAGTCTTTTTGTTTTGCATGAATAATCAAATCTTCATTGAATAGATACCATTGAACGTCATTCTCTGAGGGATCCTTACTAAAACGTTGTTTTAAAACATATCGTGCTGATTCCCATCTTCTTCGAGATTCATCTTTAACTCTACAGTATTCTTCGTAAGTTCCATTTGCAATTGCCCATTGCTCTTCTATTTGCTCAATTTGGTCTTCTCGTATTAATATCTTTTTCTGATCAATTGGACGTGTTCTAACATAGATAAAGTTTTCACAATCGCGGCATTTCGTCTTACGTCCGGGCTTCTTTTTCAATTCCACGCCACAGTACGGGCATACTGCATTCAGTTCGCCAATTTCTATAAGAGGGGGAGTTTTACTTTCCTTTACTGATTTATGTGCCTCTAAAGAAAATTTTTCCGAAACATTGCTTAGTTGGAAATTATCTCTGGTGGTTGAGGTGGACTTCCATTGGGCGAGAATCATTAATGCAATGGCAGCAACAACAACTATAATAATTATGATTAGCATGATAAATGCCTCTATCATTTTTTCTCAATGACTATAATGTAATCAAGTTTATGAAAACAAGTCAATGAACTTAGCTAAAAACTGAGTGGTACATTTTATCATATCAGTACAAGTGTCAGCATTTCCTTAAAATTTACGTCTCGTCACCACGACACCCCGACACTACGACACCCCTACACTACATCAATGCCTTCAGATAATCCGGTCGATCGGAGATCAATCCGCTGACGCCACAGTCAATCAACCTTTGTGCATCCTCAACTCTGTTCACCGTCCAGGGGATGATACGCAAACCTCCTGCTAACGCTGCTTCCGCCCAGTCTTGGCTGAGCAGCTTGAAGTGAGGTAGGAAGTACTTGCATTTCAAGAGTTTCGCAGCCCTGACCGCGGCTTTGCCGTTAACCAATCGTCCGGTCAAACGGTCGATCAGGTAGCCGCGTGTGATCTCAGGCGCTATTTCACGAGAACGCTGTAATGCCTCCGCGTAAAACGAGGAGATCATGCAGTTTTCCTGAATTCCGTATTCCCTGACAAGTTCGATTACCTTATCAACCCCATCGAGGACTTTTATATCAAAATCATAATTAAGCTTATTGCCAAACTTATCAAGTAGATCACTGACCGCCGGAAGCGTTTGCCCTCCGCCAATGTCAACGGTTCTTAATTCTTCCGCTGTAGTTTCACGTATTTCACAATTACCGCGCCCAGGAGCCTGCACGCGCTCGTCGTGGAATAATACCGGTATGCCATCTGATGACAACCTTACGTCGCATTCAATCCAATCTATGCCATGAGTCAGAGTATATTCAAATGCTGCCATTGAGTTCTGAGGTCTGTAAAACATCCCTCCTCGATGAGCGACATATCTTATTTTTTTTCCATTTTTATCTGTATCTGGCATCATACTTATCCTAATCCAATCTTTTCAATAACATCTTTCAGAACTTTTTCAGCCGTCGGTCTGACCCTGTCTGCACCCTCTTGCAAGACCTTCTCAATATAGTCAGGCTCTGTCATTAGTTCGTTATAACGCTCTTGTATGGGCTTGATAGCTTCGTTAACCAGCTCAGCAATTTCCTTCTTAAGATCACCGTAACCTTTGCCCTCGAAATGAGCTTCAAGTTCGGGTTTAGTCATTTCACTGAACTGTTGATGAATCGTAAGCAGGTTGAACACACCAGGACGTTTTTCATCAAAGAGAATATCCCGCTGTGAGTCGGTGGTGGCTCTCATGATCTTTTTGCGAGTTACTTCAGGTGGATCGAGCAAGTTTATCGCATGACCCTGAGCGGTCTCGCTCTTTGACATCTTCTTGGTCGGATCGTCAAGTCCCATAATGCGCGCTCCGGCTTTTGCTATCACAGGCTCAGGAACCCTGAAAGTCTCACCGTACATGGAATTAAAACGCTGAGCTATGTCTCGCGAAAGTTCAACATGCTGTTTCTGGTCTTCACCGACAGGCACATAATCGGCGTTGTATAGAAGAATATCTGCGGTCATAAGTACAGGATAAGTCAGAAGTCCTGTACTGACGGTTTCCTGTTTCTCTGATTTATCCTTGTATTGTGTCATACGCAGCAACCAACCTACAGGCGTAAAACAATTTAATATCCAAGTCAGTTCGCTGTGCTGAGATATATGTGATTGTACAAATATCGATGATTTTGCAGGATCAATTCCGACAGCAAGCAATAGTCCTGCAAGCTCTCGGGTTTTGCTTCTTATATCTTTCGCATCCTCCGGAATAGTGATCGAATGCAAATCTACTATGCAGAAGATATTCTCGAATTTATCCTGCGAAGCTTCCCAGTGCTGCATAGCGCCGAGATAGTTGCCTATGTGAATGCTTCCGGTTGGTTGAATACCGGAAAATACGATTTTTTTCATTAGTTGTTCTATGTTACTTTTTATCTTCAAATGGGGTTGATTTATTCCTGAACACTACAGACACCGGGATCCCCTTAAATCCATACTTATCGCGAATGAGCTTTTCCACGAATCGTCTGTATGGCTCTCCGATTAATTTAGCATGATTAGCGAAAAAAGCGAATCTGGGCGGCGCTGATTGTACTTGTGAACCGTATTTTATTTTAACGAATTTTCCTTTTATTGATGGAGGTGGTGTTCGCATTAAAAGTGGAGTTATTACTTCATTCAGGTCAGAAGTGGATATCCGTTTCTCACGCTCAACATTTAATCGTAAAGCCTCTTCAATTACTTTAATCGACTTTCTGCCCGTCAATGCTGAGATAAAAAGGATTGGAACCCAGTCCAGTGAGGGAGCCTTTCGTTTGTATTCCGCTATCCAGATGTCAGCGCTTTTCGGGTCTTTTTCAACGATGTCCCATTTATTTAAAGCCAGTATAACTCCCACGCCTTCGCTCGCAGCCTGATTAAGAAGACGAATATCTCCCTGTGTGATTCCCAGTGTGCCGTCGATCATAACTACAGCTACCTGACAGCGTTTTAACGCTTTCAATGCTCTTAATGTGCAGTAAAACTCCAAACCCTGTTGCTTGAACTTGCGACGTTTAAGTCCTGCGGTGTCGATCAGTCGGATAGATCTATCGTGGTAGCGAATAATTGTGTCTATTGTATCTCTCGTTGTGCCGGGGATGTCCGAAACAACCATCCTTTGAGTTCCGGACAGCATGTTCACAAGTGAAGATTTTCCGCTGTTGGGAGCGCCAATTATAGCCAGCGACAATTCCTCCCTCTGTGGCGCATCCGGCATAACAGGCTTTAATTGTCTTAACCTCTTAACAATCTCATCCAGCAAATCACCTGTATTTAATCCGGTATTTGCTGATACCGCGAACGGATCACCGAGACCGGTATTCTTCAGTTCCCAGGCAAGCCCGGCATGAACGTGATCATCAGCCTTATTAGCTGCTAATACTACCGGAACATTCTGTTTAAGAATAATCCGGGCAAGTTCGAGATCTATTTCGGTTAAACCTGTCTGAACATCGGCAAGGAATAGAATGAGATCAGATTCCTGAGCCGCAATCAGTGTCTGCTCGGTAACGGAAGACGCCAGTTCATCAACGGAACCGGCAGGTAAATAACCTCCTGTATCAACGAGAGTGAAATTAACGCCGTCCCATTCAGCATCAGCATAATGGCGATCACGCGTCACACCCGGCTCAGGATCAACTACAGCGCTGCGGTTGCGAGTGATACGGTTGAACAACGTTGATTTACCGACGTTCGGACGACCGACTATGGCTACTACAGGAAGAGGCATTTTTTCCTAAATTTATTCTTAAATAAAAGGATGAGGTCCAGGTGACCCCATCCTCATTTTGAGCGGCTGACGGGCTTCGAACCCGCAACTTCCAGCTTGGGAAGCTGGTACGCTACCTATTGCGTCACAGCCGCTTACTGTAAAGTATAAAACAATATATCGCATTTGTCAACATCAGCAAGATTCACCATCTAAGGTTGACATGTAAATATATACTCTTTTGTCTGCATCCGCTCGGCTTGACCCATCTTCGAATGAATAGCAGATAACCTTTTAACCGAAATCTTCTTTGCCGGATAATGTTTTCTAAGTATCGATAGAAATGCATCATCATTTGGGACAATTCCACCTTTTGAATAGCTTATAACGAGAATTGTTCCAGCCTCTTTAGCCGCTTCACATACATTCCCAACGGCGCCGGCTATTTTTTCTTTAGATGAAAAAGGTGATTGATGCCGATCCGTTCGATAACGCCCATTATGACTGATTTCAGGATAATCATAAAGAACAAGAGTCTCGATCAGATGGTAAAATCGCGAGTAATGACCCTGAGAATAAGGCGGATCAAGATAGATGACTTTTGCCTGACGAAGATATTCTTTTTTATCATTCATAAATACCGTGTAATCATCACTTGCTACCACATGATCCTTGATGTCTGAATGATGTATCAATAACTCCTTCTCAAAGCGATCGAGTTTTTTAATAAAAAGATCTAATAAATTGATTCGTCTCTGGCTCATTATATAATTATAATTGTTCTCATTGATCTTCGGAAAAGCCGCCCAGTGACCAGGTCCCGGATTGATGCGGCTAAGAGTTGAGATAAGAGATGATAATAGCAGACAGCGTAATCCATGAGCGTCATATTCCAGATCTTCGTTTTCAGGAATCCATTCATCACATAGTTTATCAATTGCAAATCTTAATGAATCAACTTCCGCACATTGCCTGATGCCGAGATATGTGTTTGGATAGTAAAGTGAAAACAGGTTATACGGTGAAAGCTTGGAAAGCGCTCGAAATGCTTTTATTCGGTGTTTATCAAATAAAACAAGGTATTCTTCGGGCCATCCTGTCGGATGCTTCAATTGACCGTAATGAGGATAATCCTCGCTGTGTTTTTTACATGCTGACCATGAAACATTACCATCAGCATGTTTTTTAAGTAGCGAGTCTTCCTCATTGATTCCCATCCTAAACAATTCGCTAAGATGTCTCATATTCAGATGGTAATATTTTTTAAATGCAGAAACTGCCTCACCATTGAAAAGTGGTTGTGGATAATAATTAAGCAGCGTCTCGCCAATTACCAATGAGAATCTTTGAATATCATTGGCTATAATCCTACACCGTCCCTTCATGGCATAGCCTATGGTGTGTGTGCCCGCCATTAGATCGACGATAACATCACCGGGCTGAGTCAAGTCTTCTAATTCCTGAGCAATAAAGTCGAGAATAGGCTTCTTTGAACCCATGTACTTGGTAATCACTAAAATTGGGCGATTGTCAGTTGCTTCCGGTTTTTGAGAATTGTTTTTATTCATAATCAACTTTGGGTTGGTTTCTTTTCGGATCCGAATTTAACATGCTTGAATATAGTAAAATGACAGCTAACAATCAAGACTACCCTTTAATCCGGATCCGTCTTTTAAAGATTGAGCGATTTTATGTTGCTTGAATACCGAAATTAAAGTAAATTACTAATTCTATCAAATCTCAGGAGCTATGATCAGTTGGGCGGAATAGTAACAATTTATACAGACGGAGCATGTAAGGGAAATCCCGGTCCTGGCGGCTGGGGTGCAGTACTTATATGGAAAAGCAAGGTAAAAGAAATATCCGGCGGCAGCAAAGCCACTACAAATAACCGCATGGAACTTACGGCAGCTATAAGAGCGCTTGAAACGCTTAAAAGGAAGGTTCCTGTTGAGCTGTATTCAGATTCGAGCTACCTTGTGAAAGGCATGAACGAATGGTTGAATAACTGGATCAGACGAGGATGGAAACGAGCCGGTGGCGAGATAGAGAACCTCGATTTGTGGCAGAAACTAAATGAGGTAAATGAACGCCTCCATGTGAAATGGATTTGGGTGAGAGGACATGCTGGGAATAGATACAACGAAAGAGCTGATCAACTTGCCGTAGAGGCTGTACCAAATCTGAAATAAATTGGCTTGATGTTTGCAATAATAGTATAAATTCTTTGATTGCTACTTGAAATGGCGGGATATTACGTCAATATCTGCCATAGTGGCAGTCATGTTGATCATAAAGCATTGATTAATGCGATAACTCACACAAGGAGAAATAAATGACTGAAGAGATTACCTTAACTGAACAAGACTTCGATGAAGTTATAAATAAATCGGATATACCTGTACTGGTTGATTTCTGGGCGCCGTGGTGTGGTCCTTGCCGGTTCATCGGTCCGGTGATAAGCGAGATTGCTGACGAGCAGCAAGGCAAGGTCAAGGTTGGTAAACTAAACGTAGATGATCATCCTGGCATAGCTCAACGGTTTGGTATTACAGGAATACCAACAATCATGTTGTTTAAAAATGGAAATGCAGTAGAGAGAATGGTGGGAGCTCTACCCAAGAACATGCTGGAAGCTCAAATTATCCCACATCTTGCTTAATACTGATAACGCTTACTTAAATTGCCCCTCTTGTATATTCTAAAGAGGGGCTGTTATTTTTTGATATAGATTTGTTGTGACTTTTTTCACACTATAACAGTTTAGAGTTGACAAACTACGTTCGACATATTATTTTCCTTCAAATTTAAACAACTACCAGATTTTTAAAATCTGATCAATTCAACAAAAATGGAGTTTAAAATGCGAAAGCTCACAAATCTGCTTTTAATTGCACTTCTTATGTCCGGTCTCACGTTTGTCGGTTGCAGCGATGACGATGACAGTAATCCAACCAGCTATACCGAGGATGATATAGTTGGAACCTGGAAAATGACCGCGATGAAACTAAACGGTACTGATATTGATATGACTTACGTGCCTGAGTATTTATTTACCTTTAATGATGATGGTACTGGTACACAGAGCATAATGGGGATTGAAGGACCTATCACATGGACCCTTGAAGATGACAACAAAGTTATCGTTCTTGATACTATCGAGTTTATTGTTAGTGGTAATAAAATGACCTGGACGGAGGTTGTTGATGAGGATACAACCATTAGAACCTTCACCAAGCAGTAATATTTTGAGTTGATGTAACAGAAACCCGGTTAAAGAAATTTGATCGGGTTTTCTTTGTCTCCTTATCGGATAACGTATTTGTATTCATTGGAATATTCCTTGTGTTTGTCTAATGAAAAAGCCCTGACGATTGCCAAGGCTTTGTGTTATTGAGTTTTAATGCTTGATTTAGCGGATTAACATTACCTTCTGTGTGAATACTTGGTTTGATGCTTCCAGTTGTATAAAGTATAAGCCTGATGGAAGGTCATTGGCTGAAAGATTTGCTGTATGGAAGCCAGCTTGTTTGTATCCTTCGAATAGTGTGGTTACCTGTTGTCCTGACAGATCATAGAGCGTCAATCGCGTAGGGGCTGATTTATCAAGCCCATAGGTTATGCTGGTTGTCGAGTTGAATGGGTTAGGATATGCTGATACAATACCAAAATCAACAGGAATATCAGCCTCGCCGCGCCATTCGATGCTGTTCTCTCCCAGGTTGTAAATGTAGGCTGAGCCGGAACGCTCACCGGCATCATCATTGCCGTGGGCACCGACTAATACATAATCACCATTGATAGAAACCGAATGACCAAATAAGTCATCTACCGCCTCATCAACCGCAGTCAGTTTAGCCTGCTGAGTCCAGTCAGCCCCTTCACGTGCAAAGATGTAGGCTGAACCCGAACGGTCAGCGCCGATGACAGCATAGTCACCACTGATGGAAACTGACCAACCAAATTCGTCTCTTTCTGCTGCATCATCAGCGGTCAGTTTAGCTTGCTGAGTCCAGTCATCGCCATCATGTGCAAAGATGTAAGCTGAGCCTGATAACTCTCCGTCATCATCATCGCCACAAGCGCCTACAACAGCATAGTCACCGCTGATGGAAACTGAACAACCAAATACGTCATTTGCATCCGCATCATCCGCGGTTAGTTTAGCTTGCTGAGTCCAGTCAGTGCCGTCGCGGACAAATATGTATGCTGAACCTGACCACTCTCCGTCATCATCATCGCCACGAGCGCCGACGACAGCATAGTAGCCGCTGATGGAAACTGAATATCCAAACCGGTCATCTGGCGCTGCATCATTAGCAGTCAGTTTAGCCTGCTGAGTCCAGTCAGTGCCGTCGCGGACAAATATGTATGCAGAGCCGGATTTTTCACCGTCATCATCATCCCAAAAAGCGCCGATAAGAGCGAGGTCACCACTGATGGAAACTGACCAACCAAAATGGTCGTACTCAGCCGCATCAGTCGCAGTCAGTTTAGCCTGCTGAGTCCAGTCATCACCTTCATGCGTAAAGATGTACGCAGAGCCAGAATAGTCGCCATTATCACCATTATAAGGAGTGCTGATAACAGCATAGTCACCGCTGATGGAAACTGAACAACCAAATAAGTCGTCTGCCGCCGCATCAGCCGCTGTCAGTTTAGCCACTTGTGTCCACTCGTCAGCATTGTGCTCAAATACATAGGCTGAGCCTGAATTTTCACCATCATCATCTTGATAAGCAGCTACAACAGCATAGTCGCCGCTGATGGATACGGAGTTACCGAAATAGTCCCCTTCAGCCGCGTCATCCGCAGTTATCTTCGTTTCGACCTGAGCAATTGCAGCGCTGATGTTTAACAATAAAACAGCAATTAAAATCATCATCGCACTGAAGTTACTTCTAATTGAATTTGTTTCGTAAGTTCTCACTATCGACTCCATTTTTACCGGTTTCGTAAGTATGAAAGTTTCTTCTGGTATTTCATCATGATGTGGTGGCACACAAGATAAAATATTCAGCATGAAAAGTAGGTGGGTAGTGCAGTTGATTTTCTAAATCTAACTATTATTTAGCTACAAATCAAGCACACTGCTTAGTTCTGCCACTATCTGCACTTTCTTTACATCTGATACTTCTCTCGCTATTATGGAATAAGAATAAATGAAACCAATTTAAAGGAGTCCTTATGTCCATTCCAATAAAAGACCTATTCGAACCATGTTCAGCAGAAGCAATCAAACAACACAAAGGCAATTTCAGGAATAAACTGTTTTATGCGGACTCTTCTTAAGTAATTCAAGGATTGAATGGTTTGTTTGAAGGATGTTGGACATTCTAAGAAACTGTATGATGTATTGAATATTTCAACGGAATAATCCTTACGGACTTGACGAATTTATATTTATTCGTTATATTCTTATGTTACAATAAAACGGTGTCCAATTCGATAAAAAATGAATTAACCAGGAGGCCGATTGACAGATTTGCTAAATGATTTCAAGGAATTAGTTCATGCCTTACATTAAAATTCGTGATAACGAACCATTCGACCGCGCTTTCAGACGGTTTACCAAAGCCTGCGAAAAGTGTGGATTAATGGCTGAGATTCGCAAACATCAGCGTTATATGAAACCTTCCGAAGCGGCTAAACGGAAATCCGCTGCTGCGAGACGTAAGATCAAGAAGATGATCCGCATGCAGAACCGGACGCCCTTCTAATCAAAGATATTGGTGACTTCCCTGATACACAGACTAACAATGAGAATTTTAAATTCCAGAATCTGGCGCTTCAGGTGTACCTATTATCACTTTATTAGCAACTCCAGAGACTTATGTCAATTTATGACATAGTAATTCTTGCCATAATTGCAATATTTGCAGTTTGGGGATTCTGGCGTGGCATCATTCGTGAATCATTTGATGCTGCGGGTATCATCATTGGCGTCCTGGCGGCTCGTCAGTTTGCCCCCGGAATAGGCGCCGGCATTCCTCCCCAGGCAATTCCACAGTTTATCCGCACGATTGTTATATCTCTTCTAATACTTCTAATAGTATTTTTTCTTGCTCAGATTAGTTCTGCTATAGTAAGAAAGCTTATCCGACATGGACCGGTAAAGCCTGTCGATCGACTTGGAGGTTTTTTAATCGGCACATTAACTGGCTCTCTACTGGTGTTAGCTATTGCAATTCTGATTGCGAT
Organism: bacterium; assembly: GCA_021734165.1. Classification (GTDB taxonomy): domain Bacteria; phylum Electryoneota; class AABM5-125-24; order Hatepunaeales; family Hatepunaeaceae; genus JAIPJL01. The sequence goes on from JAIPJL010000012.1 coordinate 12,103, forward strand.
TATTCCTGTACAATCCGTGATTGACAAAGCGACAGAGGATGCGCCTGTTTTCCGTACTACTATGAAGCTTGCTACACCACTGGCTGAGCGTTACCGCAAGGCGCTCAAGAAATCCTTTGAAAAAGAATTGAAACGACTTACTGAGAATGCGCTTAAAGCTAAACCGGATAAGATATTAAAAGCAACTCAGGGAGAATCATCACTAAATAATGCAGCTAATTCTGAACCTGATATAGATGAACCGGAGATAGAAAATTTACAGATTTCATTAAGTAATTTGTCACCGGAGTCTGAGCAGATAATCAAAGAGATTATCAAACACTATGATCTTCCCGGTGTTGATGGTGAACAGATGTTTGACATGCTGAAAAAATCCGGAATGACGCTGGATATTCCCATTAACGAGCTAAATTCGGAAACTAAGGGACAACTCAAAGGATTTCTCAATGACGCAGCGCTCAAGGATGGCAGAATGGATAAACTTGCCGGAGAGTTGGGAGTTGATCCTGTACTCTTATCAAAACAACTTGAGCGGAGTAATTGATAATTATATGATTTGGTGGGGCAAACATTCATGTCTGCCTTTAAAGTATTATTCCTGATAAGGACGCATTAAGTGTGTCCTTTTTTATATTTTTTATATCGGGTGACACCCCAGATACCACTTTAGGCAATAGTAACTTCAATATATGTCTTTAATACTGGATTATGAAGACTTACATAGCATGTCCATCTTGCCAGTACATGAGTTTTAGAGAGAAATACTATTGATAGTGATTTATCCGAATTTTCTAACAAGAGAGAAATATAGTTTTATTGTATGCCAAACGATTGGAGTAAGGCTTTTAAATCCAAAATCGCATCTGAATGAGTTAGACCTTTTTTCCTTAAGAAAAAATATATTGAAACATAATCAGAATAATTTTGATCTTGTACTGGAGTGTAAAATAGCTGATTCATCCCCTCCATGATGTTTAGTAGGCTTTCTTTGATTCCTTCGTCCCTGAGGCTGTTTTGTACAAAAACGGTCATATCACCGATTTCCTGTTTGTTTTCAACAAAGGTGTTTGAAAGCTGGCTTAATAAACTCCGAAATCTTGCTATCGTAATATGATCCTTTGGAATCTGATATCCTGCATCAATCGAGGCAAGTAAATATTCCATAGATTCATCAGCAGAGGCTGGAATTGCAATGAAAACAAGGAAAAACAAAATACTAACAGAAACCTTCATAATCAACCTCACCTGTGAACAGAAGTTGTCTTTTTCTTTCAAATGTAAGATAGGTTTTTTATAAATGCAAGTACGAAAGAAAACAGAAGTGAAAGACCAATATTTTAAAATCATGTTGAAAATCACATTTTTTCATTAAAACCAGCAGATTTCGGATCATATTATTGACTTATCCCCATTTCACAGCGATTTTTATTAGATGGAAAGTACAATAGAAGCGCTCGAATTTAATCAGATACGTGAGTATCTTGCTAATTCTGCCGAGAGCGAAGCAGGACGAGAAATTCTATCGGTGATTAAGCCCTCCTCCTCAATCGAATGGGTACGCTCCGAGCTTAAACGTGTTGATGAAGTCCGCAGATTCTTCGACAGGGGGGGTAGTATTGCCAGCGGTGGTCTTAAAGATCTACGTTCAATACTAAAAAAATCAGCAGTGCGCAGTTCAGTTCTCTCCATTGATGATCTGCTGTCATTACTTGAACATCTGCGAGTACACAGCCGCATCAGAAAGACACTTAATCGCGAGAGAGAAACCCTACCCGCTGTTTATCGACTGACATCTACTCTGCAACCGATAAGCAGTCTCGAAGATCAGCTTGCCAGAACAATCACACCCGAAGCTACCATACGCGATGACGCCACACCGGAGCTTGCCAGATTACGTAAAGCTGCTGTAATGCAGTTGAACCTGATGCGGAGCAAACTAACCGCTATGCTTCCACGTCTTATCAAACAGGGCGTACTGCGTGAGCAGTCATTTTCGGTGCGCGATGGTCGTTATGTGCTTCCGGTTAGATCAGATTCACTGCCTAAAGTGAAAGGAATCATCCACGACAGGTCGGCAAGCGGTGGTACTTTGTTCGTTGAACCTGCCATTATGATAACACTTGGTAATGAATTACGCTCAATCGAACTTGCTGAAAGAGACGAAGTCAGGCGTATTTTGCTTCAACTCAGCGACAAAGTCAGGGATAATCTGGATGTGATTCAGGAAAACCTGCGAGTGATGACCGTACTCGATTGCATCTGTGCTAAAGCAGGTTTTGCAGTAAAAATCGACGCTTATGTCCCAGACATCACAGAAAATGGAGTGATAAAGATACTTGGAGGATGTCACCCATTATTGTTACTGAGGGATCAACGAAAAGTTGTTCCTTTAACTCTGGAACTGGGAGTTGACTTCACAACACTTGTCATTTCAGGTCCAAATTCAGGTGGGAAGAGTGTTGCTCTGAAATGTATCGGGCTTCTATGTTTGATGACTGCATGCGGGATTCCAATCCCTGCTTTACCCGGAACATCTATCCCACTATTTAAAACTATCCAGGCTGATATTGGCGATCAGCAGTCTATCAGGGATGACCTGTCCACCTTTACAGCACACGCTGCAAAACTCAAAGAGATTGTCGAAACCGCAAATCACAATACACTGGTTCTTATAGATGAAATCGGCGCCGGAACCGATCCTCAAGAGGGTTCTTCGTTGTCTATTGCTGCATTAGAGGAACTTACTTCTAAGGGAGTTCCAACGATTGTTACTACACACCATGGAGCGTTAAAAGCGTTTGCACATTCAACCGAAAAATGCGCTAACGGTTCGATGGAATTCAATCTTAAAACTTTCGAGCCGACATTTCGCTTTCAACCCAACATGCCTGGATCAAGCTATGCGCTCGCTATTGCTTCAAGAGTTGGATTGTCAGACAAATTAATTGAACGGGCAAAGGATGTGCTTGGCGCTGATCATACGCGCGTTGAGGATTTAATAGTAAGTCTGACAGAAAAAGTGCAGCATTATGAATCGCTTTTAGTCGATGAGGATAAGCAAGCCAGATCAACTAAAGCGCTCGAAGATGCCTACAGGGAGAAAATTGAACGATTAAAAACAAGAGAGAAAGAGTTCAAGCATAAAGCCCGTGAGGAAATTGAAGATTTAATAAAAGAAGCGCGCAGGACTGTAGAGGCGGTTGTAAAAGAGATTCGCGAGAACCAGGCTGATAAAGATTCAATCTTGAAAGCGCATGAGCAGGTTGAAAAACTTAAAGATATAGTTAAAGAAAAAACCAAGAGACGCAGGAAGAAAAATATTGACAAGATCACTTCTTCCGATGATCTGAAGACTAAAAGCAAAGGTAAAAAGAAGAAAATTTCAAGTTCGGAACGGAAAAATCAACCAACCGAACTTTATGGTAAAACACCTGAGATTGGTGATACCGTTAAACTCGACGAGTCTGCGTCAACAGGTGAAATTACAGCTATCAGCTCAAAAGGTGATAAAGTCTGCGTTGCAGTCGGTGCTGTTCAGCTCTGGGTTGCGAAGAATAGAGTTACCGTAATGTCGGGCAAGGTACCGGATTCAAATTCAGGCAAGAGTTCGGTTAAAATGGTTACATTGCCTAAGAAAACTGATGTGCCGTTAGAACTTGACATTCGCGGTTATACTGTTGAAGAGGCGTTGATTGAGGTTGATAAATATATTTATGATGGCAGGGCTCAAGGACGCACAAAGCTTGGTATTATACATGGTAAAGGAACAGGAGCGCTTACTCACGCTGTACGCGAAGCGCTTGGTAAACATACTCTCGTGGAGTCATTCCGTTTTGGAGAGCACGGTGAAGGTGACTTCGGTGTAACCGTCGTCTCATTAAAGGATTGAAAGGTTAAAAGGAGTAATGAAAAGAATTCAATATGTTTTAATGCTGTTATTAGTAGGATTGTTCAGATACTTGCCGTACAGAATAGCTATCTGTTTTGCCAGATTGCTTGCCTGGAAATTAGCAGTTATATTGCGTTTACGCCGGAGTGTTGCAATTGACAATTTAAACCGGGCATTCCCTGAAAAAAACAGTCGCGAGATTGAAAGTATTTACCGACGCTGCTGGAGTCACTTCCTCCAAGTTGGCGTCGAAATGGCAAGGATACCAATTCTGAATGAGCGTGAAATTAAGAAAAGAATGGACTCATCTCAGGGTAGTTTAATTAGAGAAATATTAAACAGAGGAAAGGGCGTTATTGTCGTTTCGGCGCATTTTGGTAACTGGGAGTGGATGGGGACGGCAATGGTAAGAGAAGGTTATGACATTACTTTTATTGTAACTTCACAGAGTAATCAATTTGTAGATGAATGGATGGATAGAATGCGTACTAAGGGAGGTATAAAAACCGCAAACCGTAAAGATGCGGTTAAAGCAACATTGAAGGTTCTTAAAAACAACGAAGTCGTGGCAATAATGTGTGATCAGGATGCTGGTAGAGCCGGTATATTCACCGTATTCTTCGGGCAACCGGCTTCGACGCCTCGCGGTCCGGCGCTCTTTCATTTAAAAACCGGAGCGCCAATTGTCTTTTCTTCGTCTATGAGAGGAAAGGATGGTAAGTATTACGTGGTGTTTGAGGAAATGGTTTTTGATGAATTGGCAGGAAACAGAGATACTGATGAATTGATGATTATGCAGAAGATAACTGACAGACTCGAGCAGGAAATCAGAGCTTTTCCGGATCAGTGGTTATGGTTGCACAGACGTTGGAAGACGAAGCCGGAAACCGATCAAAGTTAGACTTCCATCCTTAGCGTATCGACTCTTGTTTCCTTTCTTACTTGCCAAATGGATATTTTCCTTGTACATTATGCACTTAGGAAGGAACTGAATTTAAACATGGAATAACATAAATGAACATTGCCGGGTTAATTGAATCACTTAAACCCCGCCTGGATGAGATTGAAGAGGAAATGGCTCAGCCGGTGACTCTTTCGGATCAACGTATTATGACGAGTTTGGTTAGAGAACATCGTCGGTTGAAGGAAGTCTTGAGTGTTAACGATCAGATTACAAAAACCAAACAAGAGATTGACGGACTTAACGATGCTCTTGATGATCCGGAACTGGCTGAACTTGCAGAGGTTGAGATACCTGAGCTAAAGGAAAAACTTACACAGCTTGAAACTAAAATAATAACCTTAATAATACCGGAAGAGCCTGAAGATTCACGAAATGCAGTGTTAGAAATCAGAGCGGGAACAGGAGGAGATGAGGCTGCTCTTTTCGCTGCTGATTTATATAGAATGTATCAATACTACTTTGAGAAACGCGGCTGGAAATATAAGATTATCAACGGTAACTTCTCCGATCTTGGTGGTATTAAAGAGTTAACGCTAAACGTTAGTGGTGAGGATGTTTATTCAAAGTTGAAACTCGAATCCGGCGTCCATCGTGTTCAGCGTGTTCCGACTACTGAAACATCCGGAAGACTACATACATCAGCAGCAACGGTTGCTGTGTTGCCTGAAGCTGAGGAAGTTGATGTGCAAATCGATCAGAATGACCTTAAAATCGATACTTACCGTTCTTCAGGACCCGGAGGGCAGCATGTTAATAAAACTGATTCAGCCATTAGGATTACTCATCTTCCAACAGGTATTGTCGTTACCTGTCAGGATGAAAAATCTCAGTTGAAAAATAGAAATCAGGCGATGAAGGTACTGCGCTCCAAAATTTACAAAATAGCGCTTGAAGAGGAGCATAGCAAACGAGCAGCACAACGCAGAGATCAGGTAAGCAGTGGTGATAGATCGGCTAAAATAAGAACATATAACTTTCCTCAATATCGCGTTACTGAACACCGCATACCGCTAACAATATACAGACTCGATGAAGTACTTTCCGGTGATCTTGATCTATTGCTTGATCCTCTGATTGAACACTTTGCAAATTCAAAGATCGAGGAGATACTGAAGGTGAAAAGTGCGTGAAATAACTCGTGCCCAAAGAGCCCGTCTCGGGCTGTTCCTGCTTATCTCAGGAAGTATTTTAATAATAATCATAGTAGTAGTAACAGGAACTAAACTATTTGAGAAAAGAGATCTCTACTATGTACGCTATGAGGATGTCTCCGTAAGCGGACTCGAAAAAGGAGCGCAGGTCAAATATCATGGTGTTAGGGTTGGCAGAGTTGAAGATATTTACCTCGATCCCGATGAGATAGAAACGGTGATTGTTACTCTTGCCTTAGACCATAAAACACCGATTAAAGCTGATGTAAAAGCAGTTGCTTCATCTCTCTCATTAACCGGCATTAAAATTATCGAAATAACCGGCGGATCAAGTGAAGCCGAATTGTTGGAACCTGGTTCTGAGATAACGGCAGGTGAATCCTCAATGCAGATGATTACAGGCAAAGCGGAAGCAGTCTCCGAAAAACTCGAGCTTGTACTGAGCAATATAGCAAATTTAACCGGTGGCGAGAATCAACTTAAGCTGATCGGTTTAATTGATAATACATCGCTTGTGCTTTATGATGTTCACCTGATGCTTGAGGATAACCGCGATAATATCGCTAATACGATAACCAATCTCGAAACTGCGTCAAAACAAGCGGTTGAACTAACCGGTTCGGAATCCCTGCGTAGAACTTTCGCTAATCTCGATACAACTTCCTACGAGATCAAATCCGCTGAATTGGGGAAAACCGTAGTAGAGCTTCGAATTGCGCTTGATCAGGTTCGCAGCACATTCAGCCATGTTGATCTGACTTTGATTAAAGGAAGACATGATCTCCTCACATCACTGGAGATTTTACGTGAAAGCCTCGATTCGTTTAATGAGTTCTCAAGATTGATTTCAGAAGATCCCTCGCTATTGCTTCGTGGAACAAGTTCCGATGAAATCGGAGTAGAAGGACAGTTTCTAAAGTAAAGTCTATTAATGTTGGAGCAGGAATTTGAAGAATAAGAATTATCTGATTGTACTGCTTCTTTTAGTTTTTATTATTAGCTGTACCAGGCAGGTATTTGTTACTAAATATTACTTGCTGGAGTATCAACCCACAGCTAAAAATGAGAAACTCCTGTTGGAGAAGCCTATACCCGGACGAGTTCAGGTCGGGAATTTCAACATACCGCGATCTTATGATTCAATCCGTATTATTGCCAGGTTTTCAAGCCATCAGATAAACTACTACCGGTATAGTCTCTGGGCTGTGCGTCCGCAAATGGCAATTGCTGATGAGTTGGTTAAGCATGTTAATGTCTATCAAATTTTCCTTGACTGTAAACGCGAATTCCTCGATAGCCGTCCTGATTATGAGATTACTGGTCAAATTCATCAAATTGAACGATTTGATTCTGAAGGTTATTCTGCAGCTCATCTAAAGATGACGTTTTATTTTTATAATTACGAAAGTAAAGATGTGCTTGTAAGTCATAGTTTTGACCGTGAAGTCCCGATTACTGCCGGAAGTATGACAATATTTGCTAAAGTCATTAGTGATATAGCTGAGGAAGAGGTAGAGAATTTCCTAATCAAGGTTGTTGAGTATTTCTATCCGCCCGAGGTGGACTCAACTCAGGTTATCAAATGAAACAGAGTTGTTGTATTTTAATTGTTTTCCTGGTGTTTGTATTGCCTGGTTTTTGCGCAGAAGAAAATAAACCGGAAGAAAAATTTGCCACTTGGATGACTCCCTCACCTATGCTTCAGTTGTATGTCGAGGGTGAAGATGACCGTAAAGGACTTGGACGCATCTTTGTCCCAGCGATGACCAACGGCGCTAATGAACCTCTTTATGCAGTATTTAAGGGTGAGGAGCTTATCGGACAGAGAAATACAGGCACAAGTTTCTTTTTAGAACCTGGTACTTATACGGTAGTTTTCGGTTCAGGTAACCTCGATCAACGTTTTCACCGGCGAGTTGAAATCAAACGTGAAGAGACAGTTATAATTACTCCTGACTGGAGCGCGCTCACTATTGAAGTCCTTGATGAATTACGTAATTACTATTTGCAGGATTTACATTTATACCGTCTTGATAACGCCGAAAGTTATGGAATAGTATCGGCTATTAATCCGGAACTCGGTGAGCAGCTAAGAACAAGAATTCTTAAGCCTGGTCTATATAAAATTGTTAAAAGAGGACAGGATTTTAATACCTGGGTTAATTTCACAACTGTACTGCTTGAACCGGGAACATATACTCCCTTAACAGTAGTTATCAATAGCCAAAGCGCCAACAAGGATTTCATTGGCGCCGGTATCCTTGCTACTTCATCGCAATTACAGCAGAAACGTGACTGGAAAACTTATGGCGTGCTTCATGGCAGTGTCATATTGACTGGCGCTAACGATGTGTCTTCGGAGGAAGTTAAAACCAATATTTCTGTGCTTAGTCAGCTTGAAAATCGACTGCTCTATGATAAATTCCCCCATTACTACCTTTTAAATGGACTTATGGAACTCGGTGGTCAAAGGCAGCAGGGTACAAATTTTCAAATCAGCCAGGACAAGCTTAGATTGAAAAACACTTATGTTTATTACATTCTTGGTTGGTTAGGGGGTTATGCGAGATTTGAAACAACAACACACTTGTTTGCGAAAAGCGAGAATTTTGCTGATCCCAAGCAAGTAGTGCTTTTAGATACTAAAGGGAATACATCTGAAGTCAGACCTTCAGCGAATGGCGTTAAACTTCAATCTCCATTTTTTCCTCTCGATGCAAAAGAAGGTATCGGTGTTAACTTGACGCCGCTCAGGACTTTTATCGCACGTTTAAGCCTCAGGACTGGTTTAGGTTATTGGCAGACATTCAACAGGGATGTTTATACTGAGGTTTCTACCAGCGATACAATGGTAGTGCTTCAAAGAGTCAAAGATAGTTTCCCACAGGGACTTGAAATGGCAGTCCTTTCAAATCTGGCTTTATTGCAAAACCTTTCTATTACTACCGAGATGGACGTCCTCTTACCATTTAACGCAAGCAATAAAGTTGCATTTGACCTTGAAAACTTCATTACTGTAAGCTTGTCAAAAAACATTACCTTAGAACATACTCTACGGCTTAAAAAGGATACTGAGATTAATCATATCATTCAGGAGCAATTTATCTCAGTCAGATTGAGTTACTTCCTATATTAATATGGCGCTCACGAGAAAGGAAACGGGTTTTATAGTCGAGGAAGGCAGTATCCGTCTTCTGACAGATCTTCGTCGGGGAGGTCCTCCCAGGCTGCTGGAAAACCTATGTGAAGCTGTTAAAAAATCGGAAGGCAATCGCGTTTACCTTGATCTCTCAAATCTCAAACGTCTGGACAGTTTAGGGGGCTCTTTGCTTGCCGAGTTATCTGTTCGCGGACATGTTGCCGGTAAGCAATTGCGTTTTACGGGTGTTTCTGAGGAAGTAGAAAAAGGTTTATCGCGTTATTATTTCCCTTCGCCAGAGCTTCGAGTTCCATCCCAGAAATTTAAAATCCTTGATGAATTAGGACAGAAGATAGTTGAGTTCTGGGAGTCAGTTGGCGACCTGGTGCTGTTGATTTCAGAATCTATATACTGGTCAATAATAGCATTATGGCGCGCTGATGGTCACCGAAAAGGCGCTGTCGAAGCTCAGGCTTTAGCGATAGGTGTTGGTGCTTTACCTGTAGTTGCGACGATCTCCTTCCTGGTTGGGTTGGTTCTTGCCCTCCAGTCAGCAGCACAGCTCAGGCAGTTTGGCGCCAACATTTTCGTCGCTGATTTGATTGCTATTTCAATGACGCGTGAGATGGGACCCCTGATGACAGCCATACTGCTTGCAGGACGCAGTGGTTCGGCAATTGCAGCCGAGATTGCCACTATGCAGGTCAACGAAGAGATCGACGCCTTGCGCACGATGGGGCTTAATCCGATCAGGTATGTGGTTGTACCGAAAGTCTGGGGAATTATACTAACAGCACCGTTGTTATCGATCATGGCTACTGTGATCGGAATTGCAGGTGGGTTTATCATTGGGGTTACTTCCCTGGATTTATCACCTCAGGCTTTTCTTGCAGAAGCTGTAGGTTCGCTTCAGTTACTTGACATTATATCCGGTACAGTTAAAAGTCTGGTTTTCGCTGTCTTGATCGTGATTCTTGCGGCATATTACGGCTTCAGAGTTAAAGGCGGACCGGAGGGCGTCGGTCGCGTAACGACGACTTCTGTTGTAGTTTCAATATTTGCAGTTATTGTCGCTGATGCGATATTAGGATTGTTGTTTTATTTGTAAGAAATTTGAAAGAACACTATTTGTCCGATCCAGTTCAAAATAACGGAAAAGAACCTCTCGCAAGCGTCGTCAACCTGAAAGCCGCTTATGGTGATCACGTCGTACTTGATGACGTCTCACTCGACATAACCGAAGGTGAGATTCTTGTCATACTCGGCAACAGTGGCTGTGGCAAGACCACTCTGCTCAAGCATTTCATTGGGCTTAAGCAGCCTTCCGAAGGGCATGTCAAGCTGTTCGGGGATGACTGGTGGTCGCTTGACGAACCGGAACGCGAAGCGGCTATTCAGAAGATCGGCGTACTTTTTCAATATGGAGCGCTGCTCGGATCACGGACGCTGGCAGCCAACGTCGCAGTGCCTCTCGAACAGCATACCAACCTGTCGGACGAGGTTATCAGCAGGATTGTCGGCTTGAAACTGAGGCAGGTCGGATTACAGGGATCGGAGAAGCTGCTGCCATCGGAGCTATCCGGCGGAATGAGAAAGCGCGCCGGTTTGGCACGGGCGTTGGCTTTGGATCCACCGTTGGTATTTTGCGACGAGCCTTCTGCAGGACTTGACCCTGCGACAACCTACCTTCTCGACAAACTCCTGCTTGACTTACGGACTAACCTTGGCTTGACACTCGTCATCGTAACGCATGAAACTGCATCCATTAAGCGCATTGCGGACAGGATTGCCTTCCTCGATGAAGGAAAGCTCGTTTTTACAGGCAACTTAAAGGAAGCAATGAGCAGCGGAATCGAACCGGTCGAGCAGTTCTTCCATGTGGCTGGTGCGGTAACTTAATATTATTTAAACCGGAGCGCTCAAGCTTGCTTGTGCATAAAACGAAGCAAGCTTCGTTACTCCGTGTCGAAAGTTCGCCCTACAATATGTTGACAATATACAACATTTCTCTACGAAAGTCAAATCTCGCGGCAGTTTTCGGCAAAGAATCCGGGCACTCAAAATTATCGTCACTTCGTCACCGAATCGCCGGAAAGCCTTACCGGGTAAGGGTTAGAGGTGGTGACGAAAAGGTGACGGAAGGTGACGGAACGGTGACGAATTAGGAATTACGAATTATGTATTGTGAATTATAGTTGTGAGTTAGAAAGTAAGAAAGTGAGAAAGTAAGAAAGAATCGGAAACTTTAAACACAAAGCACACAAAGATCACAAAGAAAAATATTCTATATGTCTTTGAGCCTTCGCGGGAATGATGGGTTTCGTTTTCCGAATATTTCAAAGGTATCGAGGACATCCTGCACCACGCCTCCTTGAGTCCGCGCCACCGGTCATTTTAGTTTTAACACAAATTTAAGTATTCATTAAAATTATAAGATGGTTTTGTTGACTGATATTACTCCCTTTCCAAATAACGCGTCGTGAAGTATTCGTCTTTTACATTTGGACTGAATTCAATTTTATCTATGTTGATAATCGACTTCCTGCCGTTCTGTTTGTTGTCCATTTCCATGTGAATAGGACGGTACTTTCGGTTCTGTGGATCAAGCAACCTGATTTCCTTTACTGTCATCTCCCGCTCAAGCTCTTCATCTAAATTGTAATAAAGCGCACGCCTGATGACAAAATCATCTTTAGCGATAAATGACACTTTCTTTGAATATCCGTTCTCGTCAGCAATGTCGTCATTTTTGGGGATGATCTCGATCTGAAAACACTTGACGCCGTTTATTTCTTTTTCCGCTAACAGCTTATAAGTAAAATCATCCAGGTTGGGAGGCGTCATATCTGCATAGGAGAATTCCGATCCCATGAAACTCTTGGCTTTCTCGCTGCTGACAATACGCCGTGTTTTACGCAGCGCCGGCAGGTACAGCCACATATCGTCATCACCGACCTCGTAATCGTAAGTCAATAGTCCTGTGCCTTTCACATCAGCCGGTGAGAGAAACCGAATCAGCTTCTTTTCTGTATTACCATTATCGTAAAGTTTGGTAACCTGGGCAATCTGGCGCACACGTTCTCTGCCTTTGTCATCGATAATAGTCAAAGTGGACACAGTCTCCGCTCCGGCAAGTTTTGATGTTTTATAAGACTTGTCAGCAATGTCACGAGCGTTTAACGTTTCTCCCTGCGCAAATACGGATGACGTTACAAAGAAAATCAACAAAGTAGTTACGATTAAATTGTTTTTAATCATTTTTAATTCCTTTATGGTTTTTACAAAAATCAATGTTCTGTGAATAGCCACCAGCGTAAGCTGGTGGATGTAAGATTATTAATATGCCCAAGCCAACTCTGAATGAGTTGAACATAATGCCTGTTTGTTCAACCCCGCATGACCGGGGTTGTTAACGGGTTTTATCATTACTACCGCCAGCTAGCGCTGACGGCTATTCACGTTCAATCCCTTTGGGATTTGTAATTGGCTCCAAAAACTTCGGTCTTAGTACCAGGCAAAGCGAAGGTATCAAAATCAGGGCTCCTATCAAACAGGAACCGATGGAAACAACAATCAGGAATCCGAAAAACTTGACCGGCATAAAACTTGAACTCATCAGTACTGCAAAGCCTATAATTACTGAAAAAGCATTGAAGATAATCCCTCTTCCTGTTGTCGTTAGTGTTTTCTTGACAGCAGGACTTGGTTCGATACCATTGGCGCGTTCTTCTTTATAACGCCAGAGAAAATGAATCGTGTAATCGATTCCGACGCCGATCATTATCGAAGAAAGCATCGCTGTTGGAATATTCAACGGTATCCTGGCAAATCCCATTAATCCGAATAACACCACCATCGAAAGTCCCAGCGGAATCGCCGAAATCAAACCCGCGGTAAATGAGCGGAACATGATGATTATCATTATCGCAACGATAATCAAAGCCAGAAACAAGGATGTTATCTGACCCCTGACAACCATTTGAGCTATTTCACCCAAAATTGTCGCAAATCCGCCGATATATTTAACATCGTGATCGCCTTTTGTTATTTCATGGGCGTAATCAACCACGTAATTAATCTTTTGCGTGCTGATTTCTTTTATGCGCGCCATGATCTGCGCATTCTGATAGGGAAAATCCACCATTTTCTCGAAATCTTCAGGGTCTCCACTCATGGTATAGAGTTCAAGATACTGGGCAATAGCATTCCTTGAATCGGGAATTTTGTCATAAAATGGCTCATCTTTGTCGTTCAAAGCCCGGCTCATCTGTTTGATCACTCGCGCAATGGAAGTTGTAATTCCCACTTCCGGTAAATCATGCAGTTTTTTTTCAATATCGTCGATTTTGTGCATAATTTCCGGACTTTTCACATCCCCGCTCACAACAACGGAAATATTCGTCGTGCCTCCAAAACTCTCATTCGCCAGATCGTTGGCATGAACAAGTGGATTTCCAGGTGGATAATAATTATTGGGATTTGTATCGATCTCAATGAAGAAGACTCCAATAGCCGAGACCAAAGATAAAGAAAGAGCAACAATTAGAATGGCTTTTGGGTGTTCGGATACAAGTTTACCGAAAAAACTAAGGACGATTTCAAGAAATCTCTTTTTCTTGACCTTGTTGCCTTTCGTAAAAATGGGTTTTGCACGAGGCAGAATATAGAGCATTGCCGGTATGAAAAACAAACTTGCTCCCAGCGCATATAAGACGCCAAAAGAAGCTAAGACTCCCAACTGCTTCGCCGGAATGATAATATGACTTAGCAGGCACATTAATCCCGCTATAGTCGTTAATCCTGTCAGAATAATCGGTTTTGCCAGTGATGTGAATATATTCTTTGACAAATAAGCTTTTGAAATCGACTGATCATCGGTATTCAATTCCTGATAACGGGCAATCAAATGAATTCCGTAATCATTTGCGACCGCCACGAGCATAATTGGCACGAGAATAGTTAGTATCTGTATTTTCCATCCAAAGAAAGGAATAAGTCCCATGGCGAACATGATTGACATTACAACGACTATAAAGGGCAGGAGTACACCCCGCAACTGCCTGAAACTGAAAAATAAGAATACCAGCATAATCAGCAGACCCAACGGCAGCAGTCTGCGCATATCACTTGGAATATCCTCACTGACATGCGTTCTGACAACCGGTAGTCCGGCAATCACCGTTTCTTCGCTGCCGGGAGTTTCTGCTATTATTTCTTTAATCTTGTTATAAATAGTCTCATCATCGGCGTCATCATCCACTATTCCGATAACTGTCGTTGCGCAAAAGTCTTTTGCAACTACACTGCCATAGACCAAATCATTTTCTTTCAGTTCCTGTCGTAATTTCTCGCGTTCATCTTCATTTTCCGGAATCCTTTTAACAGCGGGATCCACAACCATAAAGCCATCTTCACCTTTAATGCTCTTCAATTCGAATAATGATAAGACCTTCTCAACGCCTTTTACACGTTTGATTTTCTTAGTTAGTGTTTTTACTCTTTTAAGAGTTTCTTCACTCAACACGTCATCAGTTTTAAGAATAATCATAATCATATCTGAGCCACCGAACAAGCTGTCGATATGATCGGATGTAACGCGTGAAGGCATATCCTCCGGAATTTGAGATTTCATATCCGGATCGATCTCGGCTCTCGGAATTTGCCTACCCATAATAATCGATAGCGCAATAAAAAAGATTATGATCCACCAGCGATATTTTATTATGAAATCAGCCATTTTCATTGTTTTTGTCCTCTTCAGGGTTAATTAATCTTTCAGAGATGCCTTTAATCCCGCTCAGAAAAAGAGTTGAGATAACTTTGATAAACATCTCGTCATATTCATCATCCGTTTCAACATTGAAAGCTTTCTGTATGACTTTACGAAGCCGGAAATTGTTAAAGACCATACCCACTAATGTCGGACCTATCATACTGATAAGCCTTGTGTCGGTCATTGGAATATTATGCGATGTAATCAGCCAACTGACATTTTGGTACATATCAGGAACCTTGGAAGCTTTTAAGTCTGCAATCTCCGGCTCATCATAAGGCAGTTCGCTGAACGCTACCATACAAAGCTCAGGATTTTCTTTTAAAAATTGCACCATACTTGCTACAATGGAGTAAATACTATCTTCAACAGAAGTATTTTGACCTTTTATCTCTTTAAGTATTTGCTTGTAACTATCAAAAAACTGTTCGATGATTACACGCAGTATTCCCACTTTACCGCCGTAATAATAGGATATCATGGATATGTTTACATCAGCTTCACGCGCTATTTCACGCACACCGACTGCACTATATCCCTTCATCGCAAAAAGTCTTAAGGCTGCGTCGAAAATTCTCTGTTTCGCTTCAATCTGCTCTATGGTCAATTCTGTTTCCTCCCTTAAAATGACGACCTGAGTTCGACGAATACCGAAGAAAGATGATCATCGATAGTCCCGAATAAAGTCCCATCAGGTCCCGAATAGGAATCAAGTCCGACAGTGATTTTAAGCGCATCATCTATGTCATAGGATAGCTTCGGTCTGATGAATAACTCTTCAGTAGTGAAATTATACATACCCAGCGCTTCAACTTGCAGTGTTTCATAAAGCAGTTTCCATGCTGGTCGGAATGTAACCGAATGCGTCATTTCCTCCGTTTGCGAAGCGAGCATCCGGTTCATCATGACTAATTGCTGCAATAACTCTGAACCTGGTGGCGGTATTGTCGGAAGTTCCTTGTAGTCGATAACGTACTTACCTGAATATTGAAGTATAACCGAGAATCCGGAGGCAGTTTCGGTGTCGATACCCATGACGTATTGCAGTTCTGGATTGATGACGTGTGCGTATTTCTCATAATCATCGTAAGGAGTTTTATACGCAATCTCACCTCTTAAGCCAAGGCTTGAAAAACCAGCCGTCGAGAAATCACCGCCAATGACGTGCATTCTGTAAGCTTTGGAGAACATGACCGGATTTACGATCGGATTACAGTCTAATCCCGGTTGAATATTAAATCCGTTGAAATAACTTAGCGAAAATTCAGACGATGGCAGATTTACGTCAGCTTTGAAGGCAACTCCACTGTTTTCAAGGTTTTCATTGGGGTAATCCGGTTCAGGAGCCGGTAAAGCACTGTTCATTATACCAAAATTGACAGGCAGTTCGGAAGATTTGTAGAACGGAATGAAGATCGCTTCTAATCGGACAGGATGTATATTGTAATATGACCTGACGAGGAAATTGCTTATCCTTCTATCATCTTCATTAGGTGACCTCGTTAACATATTCAAGGGTGTGATATTATTCGTAGGATTAACGCCGTCTGCACGCCCCCAGGCTACTATTTGCTCACCGATACGAATATCATATCTGCCGAGGTAGAGATTCAGATATGCTTCTCGCAACGTGAATTCTTCAATTTCTTCGCTGAATTCTTTGCCCTTCCTGAATCTTGCTTCAAAGTAACTGTCACCTTTGAAGTGACGCACCCGCATCTGCAGCGCCGCTTCACCATAGGCGCTTTTAGTTTCAGGCGTATCCTCATCCGGCACAAATCCACCGTAATAAACGCCGCGGATAAAACCGTTCAATTGATATGTCTGCTTGGCATTGTTGTCATTTTCATCCGAACCCTCGGCAGCCTCCTCGAACAATCCCTGCGCCAAAAGGACTGACTGGAAAAATAGTAGAAAAAAGATTAAAAGCTTCATTGGTTTCATGGTAAAATTCCAATTTGTTCAAACGTTTGTTTTAATATAAAAATCAAACAAACGTTTGTCAAGTTTTATTTAAAATTTAATTAGTTAACAACAAATATTGAGTTCCTGTCATGTTTCAAGCAAAGCGTAACATGGCAGGATTGGAATAATTCTTATCCATCCTGTCCATCTTGTCCATATAGTCCATATAAAAACAAAATAATACCAAATAAAATCCTTCAATTATATGGTATTACCCAAAAGAATTTTATAATTTGAAATAAGTTCGATCTTCAATTTGATCGATAACAGGAGACCAACATAAAAGCTTCAAATAAAAATACCCTTCTTCTACTTACGGCATTCATCATCACCGCCGTTCTGCTTGTTATTTCAGATCTTATTGCCGACACTAACAAACTGAATAATACGGTTAGAATTGGTATATTGGCTAAACGCGGTGCAGAGAGATGCCTTGAAAAATGGAATCCCACGGCTGAATATCTCTCACGCGAGGTTCCGGGCTACAACTTTGTGATCGTACCGCTGGGTTATAGCGACATTTATCCCGCTGTAGAGCGCAGAGAAATCGACTTTATCCTGACCAATTCCTCTTACTACATCGGTTTGGAGATGCAGTACGGCGCCAGCCGGATTGCCACACTGAAAAACCTGGCTCTCGGTGAAGTGAACACTGTCTTCGGTGGAGTGATCTTCACGCGAGTTGACCGCAGAGACATCGCCTCTATTAAAGACTTCAATGGCAAGAGCTTCATGACCGTGCATCAGAACGCCCTCGGCGCCTGGCACTCGGTATGACTGGAGCTTGAAGAGAAGGGATTTCATCCGTTTACCGATTTTGCCTCTGTACAATTCGCAGGCAGCACTCACGACTCGGTGGTCTATGCGGTCAGGGAGGGTATTGTCGATATAGGCGCCGTTCGTACAGGAACTCTGGAGCGGATGGCGCAGGAGCATAAGTTTGATCTCGGTGAATTCCGGGTGTTTCAATTAAGCGGGGATGATCATCCCGAACAGCGCTATCTCATCTCAACGCGGCTCTACCCCGAATGGCCCATGGCTAAGCTTAAAGGCACTTCGCGGGAGCTTGCCGAGAAGGTCACTTCAGCTCTTTTGAAAATGTCTCCCGACGATTCAGCCGCTATTGCCGCAAGATGTGCGGGCTGGACGATACCGCTCAATTATCAATCAGTGCATCAACTGCTTAAAACGCTCCGCACCGGTCCCTACGAGGATTTCGGCAAAGTGACCTTCGGGGAAGTGCTGAGGCAGTACTGGTACTGGCTGATCGCAGCGGTAGTATTCGTTATCGCTGTCGTCTTCTTTGCGATTTATGTTTCGAGGTTAAACCGCAGACTGGAACGGGCGATTGTAACCATTCGGGAGACCGGACGAAAACGCAACGAAGCCGTCAGGCTGACCGAAGAAACCGCCAAGCTGGCGTCTATCGGCGTCATGTCAGCCGGCATCACTCACGAGATCAACCAGCCTTTGAACGCCATCCGGCTCAGCGCTGACGGTATTCTATTATGGAACGAGCAGAATCCGGGCAGCGTACCGGAATTCCTGCTGAACCTGATCAGGGAGATCTCCGACGGCTCGAAGAGGATTTCTGACATCGTCGAGCACATGCGCAATTTCTGGGTCACTCGCGACACCGGAACATTAGTCAGGATCGAACTGAACGAGATCATACAGGGCGCGCTGGAGCTGATCACCCGTCAGATCAAGAATCATCAGATCGAGCTGAGCCTGAACCTGTCGAACAAACCGCTGCCGTCGCTTGGCGACTCGGTCAAATTGCAGCAGATCATCAACAACCTCGTGGTCAACGCCATTTATGCGCTTGACGAGGTTGAACGGGCTGAGAAGCGGATCAGCGTCACCACGCGGCAGGACGAAAGCTTTGTCATACTCGAAGTCAGCGACAACGGACCGGGGCTGCCGACCGAATCGCAGGATCAGCTCTTCGACCCGTTTTACTCAACCCGCAATCCCGGCAAGGGCATGGGACTCGGACTGGCAATTGTCAAGATGTTCGTCGATCGCCTCAACGGCAAGATCGAAGCGCGTAACAACAATAACGAAGGCTCGACGTTTACGGTGTATTTTCCGGTTGTGGTGAAAAATGATGATAATGAGCGAAAAAGCTATTGACTTTTTTGATTTATATGATATAAATTAAGCGTGTATTAATGATAGTTAAAAGAATCAGAAACAGAACCTAAACAGACATGTTAAGTAACCAGAAAGAAAGATAAATAATGAAAGAAAGATCAAAATTCAGAGAATACAAAGATGAAGGAGCTGATTGGATTACACTAGCAAATGGGGAATATTATCCAGACATTCTAATTGATGCATGTAATTTATACAGACCCGTTTTAGAGCTGTTTAGTCAACTGTTAAAATCATCAGAAAGCTCAATTAGACTCTTTATGCAAATAAATGAATTAACTCAACCATGGATGAGAGTACAACTTTCAAGGGTATTTAAAAAGTATGTAAGTCCAAATACACCAGTTGAAATGCTAAAAAAGAAAACTAAAGCACAATGGATTTGTGGCGAATTTGGGAAGGAATTTCGTCAGATAACTAAAGTTCAAAAAGCATTTATGGGTAGACCTATGCCAGATGAAGCTCTATGCGCTGTTATGTGGGAGTATAAAGATCGAGGTAAAAAAGGTTATAATTTAACTGAACGAATGTTTGAGCTTCTAAGGAGTAAATTTCCTGATTATAATATATCAGGTCCTGAAAGAGCAGGTCGTGATATTCTAATGGGTGAGGTATTTGAAGACTATACAAAACCTGATAGACCGGCAGATTTTGTAATTAAAGATGGGAATGATGTTTTAGCGATTGGATTTGCTAGGTACGATTCAGATAGAGGAGGCGCACAAGAAGATGATAGAACAGGCGGTTACTCATTTGCAACAAGAGAGATATTGGAGTATACATCCAAAAGGAAATTAAAAACCAAAGTAATCTTTGTAAACGATGGACCAGGACTGTTGTTAGGTTCTATGTGGGATGATTACAGTTATTTAGAGGATAGTTCTGATAATGTAATGGTAGTTACTCTGAGAATGATAACCGACCGCATTACAATTGAATGGTTAAATAAATAATGGCTACTGGAATTAGTAAAAATAAATGGGAAGGTGATTCGAAAATAATTTCAAATGAATCTTACGATGGCGATTATTCATTTGAAATAACATACCCCGGAAAACTTTCTGAGCAAGAAATTTTAATTTGTAGAAACAAATTTGAGTATGAATCAATCTTGAATAGTGAATCAAAAAATAAAATATTTTTTGGAGACAACCTAGATGTTCTTAGATTTTTAGTTTTTAAGGCAGGCTTCAAGGAGAAAGTTAAGCTTATATACATAGACCCACCTTATGGTACAAATAGTATTTTCCAATCGCGAAATCAAAAAAGCTCATATAAAGACGATTTAATTGGTAGTCATTATTTAGAGTTTTTAAGACGGCGGCTATTTCTCATGCGTGAAATGCTTTCTAACGATGGCTCTATATATGTGCACTTAGATGGGAATATGGTATTTCAAGTTAAGATGCTGATGGACGAAGTTTTTAACTCTAAAAATTATCGGGGATTTATAACAAGAAAGAAATGTAGTAATAAAAATTTTACTCGGAAGACATACGGAAATATTTCTGATTACATATTATTCTATTCAAAAACAGATAATTTCACATGGCAACGTGCAACAGCAGTTTGGACAGATGAAAAAGTGAAAAAAGAATACCCCTTTATAGATGAGTCCACAGGTAAACGATATAAAAAGGTTCCAATTCATGCTCCTGGTGTACGTAATGGCGAAACCGGAAAGGAGTGGAAAGGAATTACGCCACCACCTGGAAAACATTGGCAATACACACCTGATAAATTAACAGAATTAGATAAAAGTGGGTGTATCTACTGGTCAGCTAACGGTAATCCAAGACGTAAAGTATATTTTGATAGAGATAAAGGTGTTCCTGTTCAGGATATTTGGATGGATGTTCAAGATTCTCTTAACCAAAACATTAAAATTACTGGATACCCAACAGAAAAGAATCCATGCTTGCTAGAAAGAATTATCACAGCTTCTTCAAATGCAGGCGACATCGTATTGGATTGTTTTGCTGGTTCTGGCTCAACCTTAGATGTCGCTGACCAACTTGACAGGAGTTTCATTGGGATTGATAATAGTTCTGAAGCTGTTTACAGTATTTTAAAAAGATTCGTTAAGGGTATGCACGAGATGGGAGACTATGTTAATAAGATAAGAATAGAACCATTGCAACACTTTCAGAGATCGATATTTGATGACAATAATAAATATATAACTCTTACGAATTCTAAAGTAAATTTTGAATTCCTTTCGGATTCAAGATATTCTAGGATTGCAATTGATATTCTTGCTGATTTAGATATTTTTGATCAATCTTCGGTTAAAGCAACAGTATCACAACAACCATATCCTCAGCCCATCCTTCCTGTTTGACTTCACCCCATCATTGATTATATTTCATTTTCGGTGGATTTCGAATCAAATCCGGAATTACCTTAAGTCAGAAAGAACACACAGGCTGTTATCCCTTTGTAGAAAGGGATCCAGTCAAGTTTGATTTGCGAGGGAGTTAATGTTACGAGTAAGTTCTGTACAAAGGATGTTTGTCTGGTTTCCTGCCTTCGAGTTTGTCCGATAATAGCAAACTTGGTTGTTCCGTCAGGTCTTGCTGCGACGAAGTCGCAGTGTGACCTGACGGTAAGTGCTGAAATATCAAATGTATATAAACTGGCAGGTCACACGCCTTACTGCGCAAGACCTGCCAGAACGACCATAAAATTCATTATCGGACAGACTCCTTCGCAGGAATGACATCAGCAAGGAGCAGAAAAGACAATAGCGCCACATTTAGTGCTGTCACATGTCCTCATGTGACAGTTATATGCTGTAATAACAATCGTTTAATGTGTCAAAGGAGACCTTTGACACCACTCAAACAGCAGAAATGACGATAGCGCCTTAACTAAGCAGTATTACGCGTGTTAGACATTCCTGAAGGGAATGCACATGAATAGCCGTGGGCGCAACCCACGGAAATGGTGATGTAAAAAAAACCGACCCTGAAGGGGTCGAACAATATAAACGAGGTGGAGATGTGCCGCTGTCAGCCCTCCTGCATGGAGCTTTTACAGAGAACTGATTTTAATCTACAAACTTGTAAGTTTGCCAACTTTCAGTTATATCCGCTTAATCTGCTGTGAATCATACTCATAATTCGTAGTTTTTACTATCCCTGTTCTGTCCTCTACTGTGTATAAAACTTGACTTTTATTGAAATATGTTGTATATTGTCACATAGTTACGAGGAGAACTTTCAGCAAAAGTACGTTCTATCCGGAGTAACGAAGCTTGCTTCGTTGGCAGACGAGATCCTCCGGAAACGGACAAGGAGAGAGTGACTTTTAATAATATGTTAGATTCTCCGCTGCACTCAGAATGATAAATGCGATGATCATAGTATTTGAATTCTATATAACCACTTATCTAATAATTTCTGTATTCTTTGTGTTCTCTGTGTGCTTTGTGTTTAAGTTTTTCTTCACGTTCCGTCACATTTCCGTCACACCCTCTAACCCTTACCCGGTATGGCTTTCCGACGATTCTGTGACGATGTGACGATAATTTTGCCTATGCGTGCCCGTAATAATCGGTAATAGTTATATTGCGACACATTGTGACGTATATTATCTATGATTCTACGAAAATCAAACTAAGCTGAAAGCCATGCCATGCGCATACTGCATGTAGATGACGACGAACAAAGCCGCAGGGTTGTTACGCAGGTGATCGAGGGACTGCTTGGTCACCAGGTAACAGCCTGCGAGAACGCCCGGCAGGCGCTGGATCTGCACTCGAAGTGTCCCTTCCCGATTGTGATCACCGATATCCGCATGCCCGGCATGAGCGGGATGGATCTGCTGCATGAGATCAAAAACTCTCCCACCGGTTCCGCGACTGAAGTTGTCCTGATCACCGGTTTCGCCGATCTTGATAGCGCAGTCACCGCCCTGCGCGAAGGCGCCGCCGATTACCTGCGCAAACCGCTTCAAGCCGCTGAACTGCTTGACGTCCTCAACCGCCTTATCACCGCCAAATCCGTCGAAGAAAGCGGCGCTCCGCTGACTTCGGCTAAGAAAAGCTCCGGCGGGAAGGAATCCAAACCTCACAAGGAACTGAAAGACTCAGTCATTTCCTTTCCCGACGGCTCCAGACTTGGATTGTTTTCGTCAGTCATGCGCGCCCAGGCAGGTATTGCGCTGCGTTTCCACGAGGATCGCTCCGTGCCAGTGCTCATCGAAGGCGAGACCGGAACCGGCAAGGAGATGTTTGCAAGGCTCATCCATTATGGCAGCGAAGACTCCAAACTACCCTTTGTAACGGTGAATTGCGCAGCAATCACACCGACGCTGTTCGAGAGCGAGTTATTCGGTTACGTCGGAGGAGCATTCACCGGAGCTAAATCATCCGGCGCGCCCGGCAAGCTCGAAGTCGCTAATAAAGGCACTATCTTCTTCGATGAAGTGGGGGAGATACCGTTATCCATGCAGCCCAAGCTACTCAGAGCGTTACAGGAGCATGCTATCTACCGGGTTGGCAGTACAAAGAAGATCCCGCTCGATTTCCGTGTCATCACCGCTACCAATCGCGATCTTGAGACCATGATCAAGGAAGGCTCGTTCAGGCAGGATCTGTATTACCGTATCAACGTCGGACATATCGACGTAGCTCCCCTGCGCAAACAACAGACTTCCATACTCCCTCTGGCGCAGATGTTTCTTCAATACTATGCAAAGCAGAAAGACCGCTGTTTTCACACGATTCACCACGATGCAGTCGGTGTGCTGGAATCGTACTACTGGAACGGCAATACACGTGAGTTGGAAAACGTGATTAAAAACGCAGTCTTGCTTTACGACAATCCGGAGTTGTTACCAGAGCATCTCAGCATCCTTCAGCGGCAGGATTCCAAAACCGGTGACTCACTCAAGTCTTTGAAGTACCCCATCCCCTTACAGCTTCCCGATAAAGGTTTCAGTCTTGATGAACTGAACCAGGCTATCGTTCAGAAGGCGCTTGAAATGCACGACGGAAACCAGACCAAAGCCGCAGAGTACCTCGGCATGTCACGCTATGCTTTGAGATCGCGGATTAAGAAGTAGATTGCCTCGTAGCCCGATTTGCCCTCAAGTCGGGATTTTTCATTCCCCGGATTTGGGGAAATCCGGGCTACAGAATAACGTCCCCCTTTGTGCGAAACCGCCCTATTGTTGCATCAGACACGTGTGAAATCCTTCCCAACGACTAATCAACACACATTTCCTCTTTACCAACACTAACTCTAACACGTTGTTAATATTAGTTATAAAAAAACTTCATCAGGCATGTTCAACATGGCACAGTACTTGTTATGTCTTATGCAGAACAATCGAGTCCAAATTTAATATTGATGATTACGTGGAGTTATGAAACTTCTTTTAATAGAAGATGACAAGCCGTCGCTGCATGCTTTGGAAGCCACCCTGAAGATGCTGGGCTTCGACAGTGAGGCTTTCAGCGATCCGGAGGAAGCCATTGCCCGATTTCAATCGGGTAATGATTTCGACGTTGTAATTACTGATCTGAAAATGCCTAAGCTAAGCGGAGCTGATGTTCTGAATAAGATTCGCAGTATGGACTCGATTATACCAATAATCATAATCACAGCGCACAGAGATCATCCTCAACTGAATACCGATCTTGTTTTTTATAAACCTGTTGATATCAATGCGCTGGTTAAATATCTGAAAAGTTTCAATTCCAGGAAAGTTTCAGATAATTCAAAAACAACTGAGGTTAAAATATGAATGCAACAAACATCACTTGGCATGAAAACCATGTTAAGCGTGATGAAAGAGAGAAACTATTAAGTCAGAAAGGTTTGACCATTTGGTTGACAGGACTGCCATCATCCGGTAAGAGTACTACTGCTTTTACATTCGAGCATGAGTTAATAAAACAGGGGCATCTTGCTTATGTATTAGACGGAGATAATGTTCGTCACGGTCTGAATAATAACCTGGGATTTTCGGCTGAAGACAGGGAAGAAAATATTAGGCGAATCGGTGAGGTAGCTCTTCTATTCGCTGATGCAGGAATAATCACCATTACCAGTTTTATTTCGCCTTACAGAAGCGACAGGGATCGTGCAAGGAAAATACATGATGATAAAGGACTACACTTTATTGAGATTTTCGTGGATACACCAATAGAGATATGCGAGGATAGAGACCCGAAAGGTCTTTACAAGAAAGCCAGAGCGGGTGAACTGAAGGGATTTACTGGTATTGATGATCCCTATGAACCTCCGGTTAATCCTGACTATGTGTTGAAAACAGCAGAAAAATCTCCGGAACTCTTAAGTCTGGAGTTAATTGAGTATTTAATAAACAATGGTTTACTAAAGGATTAAGTATGTGCACACTACAATACAAAAACAAGATATACAACATAGACAGACAGGGTTTTCTACGAGATCTTAATGATTGGGATGAGGATTTCGTCGAGGGAATGGCAAAGGAGGTTAGCATCAGTTGCGAATTGACCAAAAAGCACTGGGGAGTGATAACTTTTATACGTGATACATTTCTGGAAAATCAAAGATGTCCGTCTGTCTATCAAACCTGCCGAATGAACGAACTCCGTTTGGCTGGTCTGAAAGAGTTGTTTCCCACAGGATATCTTAGAGGTGCTTGTAAACTGGCTGGGATTACTTACAGGGAGACAGCGGTTTCTGCGAGATGGTTGGGCGAACTGCCTCGTGATGCTGTGCCGGTGCAAACTGAAAAAACTTACAGAGTTGATCTGATGGGATTTCTAATCGATCCGGATGAATGGGATGAACATTTCTGCACATACAAAGCAAATGAAATGAAGATGTTTGAAAAACCAACTCAAAAACACTGGCAGATAATCTACTATCTTCGCGATAGTTACATGAAAAACAAGTTTGTACCGACAGTTTATGAAACTTGTGCAGCAAATGAGATCGAAATCGAAGAACTCGAAAAACTGTTTCCTGACGGTTTCCACAGAGGCGCTGTCAAGGTAGCAGGATTGCGAGTTAAGTAGTAACAATTAGTGTAGATATTCACAGATTAACTGAAAAGACATTTTCGAAGATTTGATTCTATATGGATACAAAAAGTAAAGAAAAACATCGTTTGTTGATAAGGAAAACAGTAGTCAGATTATCGCTGACCTATCTAGCGCCTTTCATTTTGCTCACGATTTACTTCCATATTCAATCAAGCAGACTGCTGAACGAGAGTCGTCGTATCCATTTAAGGTCAATCGCTGAACAACAGGCAAATACATTAGATCTGTTTTTACGTGAAAGAGTGGTGAACCTCACCAATCTGATCGACAGTCCGAAACTGGAAGTACCACCATCGGGTGATGCTATGCAAAAATATCTTGTTGATCTGAGAAAGAGTTCGGATACATTCGTCGATATTGGTTTCTTCGATTCATCGGGTCTTCAGGTTGGGTATGCAGGTCCGTTTCCGTCACTGGAGCGTAAAGATTACAGTATGGAAACATGGTATGTAGAATTGCGAAATAAACCAGATAATTTCATTATCACAGATATATATCTCGGCTTCAGGAAAGAGCCTCACTTTACCATCGGTGTAAGTCGCATAATTGCGAATCAATATATCGTTATGCGAGCTACGCTTGATCCTAAAAAGATATATGAATACATAACTTCGCTTGAAGGAACTAATAAAGTCTATACTTCAATAGTTAATAAAGACGGTTATTACCAGGTAGTAACTCAGCATGTCGGAACTTTGCTTGAAGAGTCTTCCATAGTTCCTCCAATGGAGCCTCGATTTGGGGCTGAAAGGATAAAGATAGGTCAGACCAGCCATGAATACGGTTATTCCTGGCTGCGAACAGCAGATTGGGCTTTAACCGTGCAGTGGGCTGACAACAGAGGAACCGGTTTATCACCGGGTCTGGATATTAGAATTATCCTGGTGTCGCTTGCGGTAATTCTGATCTTTTTTTTCACAATAGTTTTCCGTGCAAAAAAGCTGGTTCAGTTTCAGGAAGAGAGCATTCAGACAAAATCGCAGTTAGAGCAAGCCGCTAAGTTAGCGTCTGTTGGTGAACTCGCAGCAGGTATAGCGCATGAGATTAACAATCCTTTAGCCATAATAAGCGAAGAATCCGGATTAATGAAGGATTTGATGAATCCAAAATACGGTGAAAATGTTACACAGGAAGAACTTCGTGAACATCTTGATGAAATTCATGACGCCGTTTTTCGCTGTCGTGACATCACTCGAAAGTTACTTGGATTTGTCAGACAAACAGACATCAAACTAGCGCCTCACGATGTCCATAAGCTTTTAAACGATGTATTGGATGGTTTTCTAATACGTGAGATGTCTTCATCAGATATAGAATTAGTGCGCAAGTTTGAAGACCATCTTCCACCGATTGTAACGGATATTAATCAACTGGAGCAGGTATTTCTGAACATCATTAACAACGCATTAGACGCTATCGGTAAAGGACCGGGTTGCATAACCGTCACAACATCGAAGTCCGATGATCAAATCTATATTGCAATTTCGGATACCGGCGAGGGCATAACTCCTGAAGCGATTGATAAAATATTCCTTCCTTTCTTTACTACTAAGGAAGTGGGTAAGGGCACTGGACTGGGATTGCCTGTCAGTTACGGTATCGTAAAGAGTCTAGGAGGTAAAATCCAGGTTGAGAGCATACTTGGTAAAGGAAGCACTTTTACAATAGTACTTCCATATAGTCAATAGAAGCGTTTTAACAACTAAATAGAGGATTTAAAATGGAATTCAAACAAGTTAAAGAATTGGCGGTGTCGCTTGATGAATACGCCCTCGTTAATGAGAATACTACGTTGGTGGAAGCGCTGAAAAAAATGGCAGAGTCATCAAAATCCACATTAATATCACACGGACACCAGGCACGGGCTGTGCTCGTAAGCAATCAAGATGGTGAGGTTATTGGTGTATTAGGGCACATGGATTTTTTAAGGGCGCTTGAACCCAAGTACAACATGCTCGGTGATCTGGAAGTTCTTTCAAGAGCTAAAATCGACACAGAGATATTGGATTCTATGTCAGAACTGCTTGGATTCTGGAAGGGCAGTCTGGACAACCTGTGCAGACGGGCTGCTGTGATTGAAGTAAAATACCTTATGCACCCAATTAAGGAGTCCATTAATGAGGATGCGCCTATTACTGAAGCGATCCATAAAATGATTATATGGCAGGCTATGCGAATTTTGGTAACGAGAAATGAAAAGGAAGTTGTCGGCGTGCTTCGCCTGGCGGATTTGTTTACTGACGTAGCGGAAAGAATGAGAAAGAAATATAAAGGAAACACTGAAGATGAATAGTAAAAAAGTCAAAGATATTATGCTTCCGCTGGATGAGTATGTTGTTGTTTCTGAGGATGTAAGTCTGTTTGATGCACTTAAAGCGCTTGAAGAAGCACAGGTTAAACTCCCGCCGAATCGACAACCGCACCGAGCGGTTTTGGTAAAAGATAGAAACGGGAAGATTGTCGGGAAATTGGGACAACTTGGATTTTTGAAGGCCTTGGAGCCTAAATATACAATTCTCGGTGATGTTGAGCGACTTTCCAAATCAGGATTGAGCAGTGAATTCATAGACTCCATGATGGAAAACTACAACTTTTGGAGGGATGATCTGACCGAAATCTTCCACCGAGCGAGAAATATTAGAATTAAACAGGTGATGAAACCTGTTACGGAAAGTATTGATGAAAACTGTTCTCTCGCTGAAACTATACATAAAATAGTTATGCTGCAGACACTTTCTATTCTTGTTACCCGAAATGATCAAGTGGTTGGAATTTTAAGGCTTTCTGACCTGTTTACGAAAGTTACTGACCTTGTAAAGTCAGCAAATCAATAAGAAGCCCGAGAGGATTAGACTAAACCTATGCCAAAATTACTTTTAGTTGACGACGAAGATAAATTTCGTATTTCACTTGCCAAACGTCTCGAATTGCGAGGCTATGAGTCTGTTGCATTGGATAACGGCGTGGATGCAGTTAAGGTTGTTCGCAATGATCCCGAGATCGACGTGGTTATTCTTGACCGGAATATGCCTGGTGTGACCGGAGAGCAGGTTTTACGTGAGATCAAGGAGTTTCGTCCGGAGTTGCAGGTGATCTTCTTAACCGGACATGGGAGCGTTAAATCAGCGATGGAAGTTGGTAAGCTTGAAGCTTTTACTTATTTGGAGAAGCCCTGTGATCAGGAAAGGCTTATCGAAGCCATAGAAGCCGCTCGCGCTAATAAAGCTCAAGTTATGGAACGTCTGGAAATTCCACAAGTTGAGAAAGGATCGTTGTTTAAATGGTTCGTCGGTTCTCATAATTCTCGACCAGGTGTGATTATTTTTGGTTTGTTGATATTTATCGCTCTTATCCTTATGCCAGCTCCACAGCGGATGAAGGAACTATTGTCCACACCGAAGACTGGTACTACAAATGATCTTCATATTGGATATGCATCTTATAATAAGCTTAAAATGGGAGAATCTATCACTGATTACTATGCGCGAACATATAAGGTTGGAACTGAAACAAAATCGGAAAAGAGTGATTTAAAAATTTATTGTATGACCATTGGTCAGTCCACTTTTCGCGCTAGAGCAATGCTTGGTGTGCTGGTTGTCGCAGCGCTGTTTTGGGCAACAGGCGCAATGCCTATCGGAGTCACAGCGCTTCTCGTAGGCGTATTCATGTATTTTCTGGGGATTATGGGTCCGGATGACGTTGCTATGGCTTATGCTAAGGATGCGGTCATTTTTATCTTTGGTGTTTTAACTTTATCCAGGGTCATCAGTAAAACAGGATTGGATCGACGGATAGGTTTGCTGTTGTTAGGACCTGCTAAATCATTGCCAAGACTTCTGTTTATTTTCCTTCCTTTAATGGCTGTTGCGTGCTCGTTCATTTCTGAGCATGCGCTTGTGGCATTTATAATGCCGATGTTCATGCTTGTTTATATAACGTCAATCCAGCAGCAGGGCATAAAAAAAGATCATGCGCTTGCAGTAATATTTGTGTTGTCGCTGTGTTTTGCAGCTAATTGCGGAGGTCCTGGATCTCCGGCAGCAGGAGGTCGCAATGCCGTGATGATCGGCATCTTGGCTGATTACGGAGTGGCTCCGACATTTGGTCAATGGGTTAAGTATGGTCTTCCGTTTGTACCGGTGATGGCATTAGTTATTGGCGGATACTTTTTTCTCGTAATGAGGAGGAAGGTTAAAGTTAAGGAATTAAATGTCGCATCTATTGTAAGACAGGCTTCGGAAAAAATAGGACCGATGGATCGTAAGGAATACATAACAGCAGCGGTTCTTGTCGGATTGATTTTACTATGGGTAACAGCCAGTGATGTGCTCGGAATGGGAGGACCTATCATCCTGGCGCTCGTAGCGCTTAATCTTTTTCGCATTCTTCGCTGGAAAGACGTTACCGGTATTCACTGGGAGGTTGTAGCGCTATACGCAAGCGCCTGTGCTATGGGGAAAGGACTTGCAATAACTGGCGCCGCATTATATCTAGCGGATGCTTTCATTGCTATTTTGCCTGATTTTATGAGTCATGGTACAGGATTGGCGATAGCGACGAGTTTGTTCACCGGTATCACCACAAATTTCATGAGCGACGGCGCTACGGTATCCGCAATTGGGCCGATAACAGTACCGATGGCAACTATCGCCGATACACCTCCTTTGATGGTTGGTTTAGCGACAGCATTCGCATCATCATTCGCACACATGTTGATCATTGGCACACCCAATAACGCAATAGCCTATGCAATGGCTAAAGATCCTTTAACCGGTGAACAATTAGTAACATTAGCAGATTTTTTTAAACATGGTTCAATCGTATTGCTGCTTTCCTTTGCAGTACTTTGGTTCTGGACGTTTCTCGGATATTGGCAGTGGATAGGGTTTTAGTAACAATTGTAATGAGATTGTTTTTCTGTAGTCGGACTTGTCTCAAGCCTGACGATAGAACCACTACCCGGTTACACTTAAATACTTTGTAATGGAGTAAAATAATGGACAGTAAAATTAAACTTTTGATTGTTGATGATGAGGTTGCATTTCTCAATTCAATTGCGAGACGACTCGAAATGCGTGACTTCGATGTAACCAAGGCTACAAATGGCAAAGAAGCATTGGAAGCAGCGCGTAATGAAAAGTTTGATCTCGCTCTCGTTGACTTGAAAATGCCGGGAATGAGCGGTCAGATATTGCTTGAGTTTCTCAAGCAAGAGCACAAATTTCTGGAAGTCATCATTCTGACAGGACATGGCTCTCTGGATTCAGCAGTGCATTGCACAAAATTAGGAGCTTACAGCTACCTGCCGAAGCCTTATGAACTCGATAATTTAATCGAACTTCTCAAGGAAGCTTACCAGGCTCGTTTACGGAAAAAATTTGATAACGATCAAAATAGACTTGAAATGATAACCAAAATTGCCACGGGCGACAGCGCTCTTGGTATAATGCGACGGCTACGAGATCTGGATAATGAAGAAAAGTAATTTCACTTTTTATCATAAGCTTTAAGAGTTAGAAAGTGAAACAGCCCGTTTATCGTTCACGG
>JAIPJL010000137.1 GCA_021734165.1 bacterium
GATTACCATCACCATCAATATATTCTAACTCTGGTTCAATCCTTAAAGTTGAACCACCATCATTGCCAATCGCTATCAAATGATTAGCGCTTCCGAAATTCAGGAGTTCATCTGTTATTTCCTCTACGTCAACAATAAAGCTGGGTGGATCTATCACGTCAGCATTAATTGGAATGGCAAGTTCCTGCTCATGAGGATCATCCGAATAGAAAACCATGAATAGTTCTTCTTCATCAGGAGGATACTCACCTCCATCATCAGAATAGAATGATAATGTAACTTCGGCTTCTTCATCCACAGCAAGCTGGAATTCACCCTCAACATCAGAAGTAAAACGCGGTTCACCCTCTTCGGATGAGGAAACCTCGCTAATGTTAAGTACTTCCGTTCCTTCATTCTTTAATGTGACAACCACATCATAACTGTTTCCGGTGAAGAAGTCGGGCGCAAAGTATTCATTCCAGTCAATTATGCTTGCTTCATCAGCATGACCGCCTTCACCCATACCCAACTCCCATTCGACAATCAGATCAGGGGCGTCTGATAAGCTGATGGATATATCCACAACAATCTGCGGAGTCGCCGGATCGTTTGAGAATATTGTCAGTTCCGCATAGTAGTTACCGGTGTTGAGCCCCCTTGCGTTTAATTCTACATCTATGATAACATCTTCACCATCCGCTTCAATCTCGCCTTCGGTCGGTTCGTAAGAAAGCCATGTTACTCCCGAACTCTCGGTAAGGTAGTAAAG
Organism: bacterium; assembly: GCA_021734165.1. GTDB lineage: Bacteria > Electryoneota > AABM5-125-24 > Hatepunaeales > Hatepunaeaceae > JAIPJL01. The sequence continues at coordinate 752 of JAIPJL010000137.1, forward strand.
GATTTCCGAAGCAATTGAGCCCCACATACCTTCGCTATTAAAATTACTCCAACAGTGACCAATTGGGTGACCAACCGCTAGAACTGTTCCCATACCGATACCATAAGCAATAGCACCTGCATACTGACTTCCTTGAGGAACAGCTATCACTTGGTACCAGTCAATTGTACCATCATTGACTGCGTTATCAAACTGACCCAGTGAATATGATGAATGCAACCAGGAGCTTCCTTCAATTGTCTCACCGTACTCCCAGTTGTTTGGCTGACTATCATGACAGATTTCTGCAAACAGGCTGTAGTTTTCATCTTCATCATAGGGACTCACTACAAGAGTTCCGTTACTGGCGCCGCCCTGATCATTATTGAAACCACCAGGAAGACGTATCGGTGAATTTGAATTACTTGTCTCTGTGTAAACTGCACCGCCACCGTCTATATATTCAATGAATCTCTCAAGATTCTGGTTGTAATTCGTGTTGTAAGTTCCTGACTGCCCGTTACCAACGTAAACTATTGCATCGTAATCATCAAATTCTATATCATTCCAGACTGAAGCATTTCTGAAAGTTTCATAATTAGCATTCTCTCCATTACGAGTAAGTAGCGGATCCCTTTCCATCATTACATCATCAAGCCAACCCCATTGGTCATCGTCCTGAATAACAGCAAACATCATCCCGTTGAGATCTACCTCATCACGTCGAGGTTCTGAGGTTAAATTTAATCTTCGTAAAGAACGAGTTGCAGCATCACGCTCACCTCCGTCTGTGAACTCAACATCCGTTGTAAATCGCAGAGTTGACCTTCCCTCATTAGCAACTGCAATCTCGCGATTAACAATCTGACCAACAGTCATATCTTCAGCTATCTCCTGTGGATCAACAGATATGACAGGTGGGCTGGAGGCGTCGGCAAATACAGCGATATGCAGTTCCTGATCCTCTTCATCAAAATCATTATTGTAGATTATCATATCAGCGGTATATTCACCGGGCGCATCGTCAGGAGCGTCAAATATAAAATCAATAACCGCTTCATTCTCCGGTGTGATTTCCAACTCAGTCGGATCGGCGATAAACACCGGATCGCCATCTTCATCAGAAACAATATCGCTTATACGGAGAGTTGCGTCACCGTTGTTTATTATAGTAATCGGAACACTGTAAGTACCTATTGTGTATAGATCCGGATCAAAAGCCGTATTGAAGTTCACAATCGAAGGATCATCCTCAAAACCAGGCACCCATTCAGCTTCAATATGAGCCTGACCAACAGTAGTCATAACAACATTAATAGCAAAACCTTCCTCCGAATATCGTGGATCATTCGTCCAGAAAACCAGATCAGCTTCGTATGTTCCCTCAATTGTACCCTCCGAATTCAATATCACATCAACATCAATGTCAGCATCGGGCGCAAGCTCTCCTGATTCCGGTTCGAATACAATCCATTTTATTTCATCTACGCCATCATCGTAAATACGGATGTTGTTTGGAGTGTATCCGGCAGCCCAGATGTACTCACCGTCGTGACCAACAGCGCCATAAGCTGCGCCTAAGTTGGCATTATTATTAATGGTAAAACTAACCGCATCTTCATAGTCAACACACTGCCAGTTATCCTGATCGACGCCGATCTGGTATAGCATACTATTGCTGTAGTTGAACATCCATAGTGGGGCGTCGCCATGAGCAGGCACCCATTCCAATCCGTATTCAATAGTGTTGCCGTGATACGGATAGTGATTGTTGATAACGCCGAGCTGCTGACCAATGTGAGCATCATCATCCATCTCGTAAACCCGGATGGGCTGGTTGCTTTCCGAGGTCATCAGGAACATCAAGTCATTTTCGTTGTCGAAGGCGAGTCCGTAACAGGAAGTTGGCAATTGGACGTCTCCGACATTGTTGCCTTCAATATCGTAACGGTGCATTACATTCGGAACCCATTGACCCATCCAAGCCAACCCGTGATACACACCTCCGTCCATGCTGTTGCCAGGGCTGACGCGAACCACCTCTTCGAAGTTTTCGTAGTTAGCGTCATGCGTGTAAGCAGCAGCAATCCCATTTGTGTAGTTAGACACCCACATCGCCTCTGCTGCGGAATCCCAACCGATTATTGAACAGTACTGGTTAGCGACGTTGATGCCGTTAAAGGATCCCAGCATATCACCCACATTATCACGATCTGGATTATTTGCTCTAACAGCGCCTCTAAGTGTACGTTCATTCTCATCCCGTTCCGGTTCCCGAATAATTACCTTTTCGATTTCATAACGAAGATCCGTGTCACCGGTATTGCTGACATTCAATTGATAAACTTCGGATTCCGGAATGACTATTTCTTCGGTAATGCTTTCAGGTTCAATTACAAGATTCGGCGGGTTTATTGGATTCGCGTGTACAGGAATGGAAATAGTTTCTTCAAGCGGATCATCAGATGTAAAGACCATAAAGATTTCTTCATTTTCGGGCGGAAATTCGGTTGCTTCATCCGAGTAGAAGAACAGCGTGATTTCAGCGCTTCCATCAGGTTCAATTTGCAAAGCTTCTTCAAAATCAGAAGTAAAATGAGGTTCTCCCTCTTCACTTGATGAAATATCGGAAATTTCAAGTGTTGCAACACCAATATTTGAAACCATTACAGGAATTTCGTATTCATGTCCTGTGAACAGATCCGGATCAAAATAGGCATTCCAATCAATTATGCTTGCTTCATCTGCATGACCGTTTTCACTTAAGCCAATCTCCCATTCCAATACGAGATCGGGGGCTCCCGCCACATTCATAGTTACATCGATCACAAACTCTGGTGTTGCGGGATCATTAGTAAATAAATACAGATCCGCTGTGTATTCACCATCTGCGAGTCCTGTTGCGTTAAGGGTTAATTCAATAATAGCAGGATCAGCATCAGCTTCAACCTCGCCTTCTTCAGGTGAATGTGATATCCAGATTACCTCTTCAATTCCATCGTCATAAACACGCAGTGTGCTGGGTCGATAACCACCCGCCCAGATATTGTGACCATCATGAGCCAGATGATCGTAAGTATTGGCGTCTATGCCGCAGTAAAAACTCTGCACAGTAGATGTAGCTTGCCAATTATCCGTATCAACCGCGATCTGGCTGGCGTAATTTGTGCTGGTAGAAGTCACCCAGAGTTGACCATCAGGATGTTGAGGAACCCATTCTATACCATAAGCGTACTGTCCGCCGTTATATTGCCTCCAATTATTAATCAAACCAATCTGCTCGCCGATATTATTCTCATCATCAACCGGATAGACGTGGATTCCATAATCATTACCTGATTCTTGCAGCAACAGCAAACCTTCCTCGACATCTGAGGCTGAACCGTAAATATTATGATTGAATTGTACTTGACCTAACGATTGACCATTAGCGTCCCATTTGGTCAAAATAGTGTTACCGTTGGTGTGGGTATAATAAATACCATTAAGCCAGGCGCCGTCCATACAACTTCCCGGACTGATCTGGACTTCCTGCTGGAAGTTCGTGTAATCGTCATCAAATGAATAAGTCCTCGCCCAGGCGCTGGAATATGAAGTGATCCACATCCGATTATTATCGAAATCATAAGCAGCAGGATGCGTGTGGTTGCTTGCTGTATTGATCCCATTGATAGTAGCTAATAAATCACTCGCTTCATCGCGACGCGGTGCATTTATACCATTAACATCTCGCAACGAGCGAGCATTCACGTCACGATCCGGCTCGCCTGTAATGACAACTTCTGAAGTAAAGCGAAGCGCTGAGCGACCTTCATTCCCAATAGCTATCTCGTGAACTGCTATTTCGCCTGTATATAGATCGTCAGTGATCGACTCCGGATCGACAGTTAAAATCGGTGGTAATGTGGCATTGGCATTAACGGTAATGTGATACTCCTGATCTTCCTCATCATAATCATTGCATGAAATTATCATATCAGCGCTATAGTCATCAGGAGCATCAGCAGGAGCTTCAAAGATAAAATCAACTACTGCATCTTCTTCCGGTTCAATCTGCAACTCAGTAGGATCTGCTGTAAATACATGTTCACCATCTTCATCTGATACTATATTACTTATTTCAAGTACTGCAGAACCAACATTTAAAATTGTAACTGGAATTATGTAGTTGACGCCTGTAAATAGATTGGGATCATATTCAGCGTTAAAATCAACAACTGAAGGATCATCTTCAAAACCGGGAATCCATTCGGCAGCAATATGAGCCTGTCCAACAGTGGTCATCAGAACATTTATAATGAATCCTTCATCGCTATACTCCGGATCATTCGTCCAAAAAACAAGGTTTGCTTCATAAGTTCCCTCAACCAAACCTTCGGTGACCAATGTAACCTCGATATTCAAATCCTGATCCGGTTCAAGTGATCCTTCATCAGGCGCGAATAATAACCAGTTTAATTCTGCAACACCATCGTCATAAATTCGAATGTTTGACGGTGCATAACCCGCCACCCAAATATTCTTGCCATCATGACCGACTGCGCCATACGCAGCTCCAAAGTTACCGTTAGCGCCATCGAAACTAACAGCATCTTCATAATCAAAGCACTGCCAATTATCCTGGTCAACGCCGATCTGGTAAACCATACCGTTGTTGTAGGCAAACATCCAGAGTGGAGCATCGCCGTGTTCAGGCACCCATTCCAGACCGTATTCGGTGGTGTTGTTATGATAAGCATAGTGGTTATTGATATTGCCAATCTGGTTGCCAACTTCTGCTCCGTCAACTTCATAAACACGAATCGGCTGACTAGCCTCACTCGTCATGTGGAAGATAAGGCTCGTCTCGTTATCTGAGCCGAGTCCGTAAACGTTTGTACCGAAGTTATGGCTGCCTACATTGTTACCTTCAGCATCGTATAGATTTACGGTAGCATTTCCCCAAGTACCAAGCCAAAGGAGTCCGTTCAACCAGGTTCCGTCCATGCATTGACCTGGGTCGATCCTGACAACCTCCTCGAAATTCTCGTAATCACGGTCGTGAGTATATGCTGCAGCAACATTATCGTAGTAATTGGAAACCCACATCATTTCATTGTCTCGATCCCAACCTACAATTGAGCAGTACCGGCTTGCGCCGTTGATACCATTAAACTCAGCAATCAGCGTACCTGCGTCATCGCGGCGACTTGGAGCAGAATTACGCTCAGCGCTTCTCAAAGAACGAGCATTCTCATCACGCCCCGGCTCCTGAAGAATGACTCTCTCAATCTCATAGATGAGATCTGAACCACCGCTATTAGAAAGAGTTAGAGTATGTTCCTCTGTATCTGGAATTGAAACCTCTGTCTCAATTCCATCCGGATTAATCGCTATGATCGGTTGCTCAGCTACTTCAGCATGAACCGAAATATGAAATTCCCGATCTGCTTCATCAACATCATTATTGGTAATGATCATATCTGCGTTATATTCACCAGGCGCGTCTGCGGCTACTCCAAAGATAAAGTCAACTACAGTTTCCTCCTCTGGAGCAATTTCAAGCTCTGTTGGATCTGCTGTAAAAACCGGCTCACCATCTTCATCGGAAACAATATCACTGATACGGAGTGTTGCTGTACCTAAGTTAGTAATTGTGACTGGAATACGGTATTCATAACCGGTGAAGAAATTTGGTTCACACTGAGTGTTGAAATTAACAACCGAGGGATCTTCATCAAAACCAGGCTCCCACTCAGCAGCTATATGAGCCTCACCGATCATATCCAATACAACCGGCAGAACCAAACCATTTTCTTCGTATTGAGGATCGTTAGACCCGAAAATTATATTCGCTTCGTAGGTTCCCTCGAAATATCCTTCAGTGTTTAGAGTAACTATCAGCACATCATCTTCACCATCAGGATCAATCTCGCCTTCTGTTGGTTCGATTGAAATCCAAGGCTCTCGCCAAACACTGGTTGGACCGAAACCGATTACATGACCGTTTCCTGGTACAAAATTCTGCTGGATGCACCAACCATGAGCCCCATCACCGAGGTTAACGCCTATATTAACTTCCTCGTCGCAACCTTCACCATACTGCATTTTTACAAGACCATTATCATAAAGGAGCATCTCAAACCAATTACTCCTGTTACCTGACCACATCACAACAGCATAATCATCCTCACTCGTCCAGTACCACATATCCGTCATGCCTGTATGATCCATTCCATAAGATACAATGGTATTACCATGCTCACTGCCGTCACCGGCATTCATGGGATAGTTAGGTACATCCCGGTAAGTGTCATAGTCAGACCCACCATAAGTGAATGATGTCCAGCCATCGGAGTCAATATTTATCTGGTTAAATTCACGATTCCAGAAAGGAAATGTAAAACCCAGATCTACAGCGCCTGAATTGCCATCGTCATCTACAGTCCAACTGCGTACTCCATCCCATCCACGAATATCAACCCACTCGAATTGGGGTCCGTTTTCTTCATTAATATCACGCCATTCATATCCCTGATCGTCCGGTTCGGATCCAGCATCACGAATAGGCGCTGCAACATTTCCAATACCACGAAGATTTCGCATATTCGCATCGCGTTCCGGTTCATTCGTCACTATAATCTCGACTCCGTAATTCAATCTTGAATCACCTGTATTGCTGACTGTAACCTCATGTTCCGCTTGCTCTCCGGTTCCCATTTCAACGTCGATTCCCTCCGGATCAACGGCTATTACAGGAGGACCGTCCGCATCTGCATGAACGGTAACATGAAACTCGCTATTATCACCATCATTACTGGAAATAATTAAATCAGCATTATACTCTCCCGGACTATCAAGCGGGGTATAAAAGATGAAGTCAACAACTTCTTCATCATAAGCCGAAACGGTAAGCTCTGATGGATCAGCGCTAAAAACAGGATCACCGTCTTCATCTGATGCTATACCGCTAATCTCAAGTGAGGCGGCGCCGTTGTTCAAGATCGTAACCGGTACACGATATTCAATGCCTGAGTAAATATCAGGGTATGCGGTATTGAAGTTGACAATAGAAGGATCTTCATCAAAACCGGGCTCCCATTCAGCAGCAATCTGAGGTGAGCCTGTAGTATTAACGGTAACCGGAACGGCAAAACCATCTTCTTCATATTCCGGATCGTTCGACCAGAAGATAAGGTTAGCCTCATAAGCGCCTTCCATCAATCCCTCGGTATTAATTGTCAATGTAACTTCCATCTCTTCATCAGGATCGATAGTGCCTTCTGAAGGTTGACAACTCAGCCAGCCTATTTCATCCACACCATCATCGACAACATACCAGTTTGTTTCACTCCACATACCATACCAGAGATTTTCACCGTCATGAGCTATGGCATAATGGTAATCACTATTGCATCTAAAACTTTGCACAGCTTCCGCATTCCAATCTTCATCAACGAAAACCTGATAGATATTATCATTGTCTATCCCCCATAACTGCCCGTTATAATGACTGGGAACCCATTCTATAGCCCAAACATCAGCGCTCATAGCTTCATTGTAATCAAAAACGGCAATCTGTTCCATGTTATCGGTTGACATTACATGAATGCGGTCATCAGTATATGTATTCATTAATACATGCCCGTTATAATCATAAGCCAATCCA
>JAIPJL010000138.1 GCA_021734165.1 bacterium
GCTTTTACGATGCTCGGTTCATCTGACTCGACAATTAGTTCCAGTCCTGATTGAGGGGGAAGGATAACAAACCTGCTAATTGTAGGCAGCATCGGTCTGCCGTAATCGTATGTAATACCCTCACCTGGGATGGCATAGCTGTCAAATGTTTTATTGTCTTTGACAAGTTCATTAATTTCAAGATCGCTTAGCTCAAAATCCATGACAATCGACTGATTGTCTGCGGAAAGTATTGTTACGTTACTGTTAATGTTTAATGAGACATCATCTGATGCCAAAACAGTACTCAAGGTGAGCAGCAAGATCAAAAGCGGGAGGTTCAAGTGTTTCATTGTTCTCTTTACTCTTTTTTGGTTCAAATCGGAAGCAGATTCTTATTTATATAATGTAAGGATATTCATCTAATTAGTCAATAGTAAGTAAATTCAGTTTAAGAATCAAATTATGATACTCTAAGAACTATAATGGTTATTATTAAAACCTATCAAATAAAAGATTATTATTATATCTGTTAGACGGTGGTCCTGCTTTTTGCAGAGAATCGGCGGAATGTAACACCAAAAAAAACCTGCCATACATAAAATTATCGTCACATCGTCACAGAATCGCCGGTATGCCTTACCGGATAAGGGATAGAGGGTGTGACGGAAATGTGACGGAAGGTGATGATGTTGACGAAAACACCATAAAACACCGTAAAAATGCCAATATGGCAGAGATTTGGCAGGAATAATAGTGAGAAAATTGCAATTTTCAGATAGATTAATCACCGTCTGTTTTAACAGAGGTGCACAGGATGCGAAGGATTTATTGGGTTCTGTTCTCCGTATTCATCATTGTTAAATGTACCCCACCTTGAAACTGCACTGTCATTCCCGTGCAGATGGGAATCCAGACAAGTATTGAACTAAATCCGCCATCGTATTTGGTGAGAAATTTGCCAGATCACTTTGGTTCACTCTGATATAACGCCATTCATTACCAGTCAATTCTGTAGCGTTTTCACACCAGAAATTTATAGCTTCATCCTTTCTGACCACATTGATATCCTCAAGTCCTTTAGTCTCAATGATCCAATTTGTATTCTCTTTGTCAATTGCCACAAAATCAGGATAATAATGCCTCATATTTCCCTTGTCATCCTGATATTCAACCGAAAATCCGAAACTTAAAGGAAGCTTTGAGAACTCCATTACATCCCTTGCGTTATCTAAAAATGATGCAAAGGATCTCTCAAAATCATTATCACATGGCACAAGATTGAGTATGCACTTTAAACCTTTATATGTCGGCGCTGACCATGGGAACGGCTCCATTGTAGATAACAGCCTTGAAGGAACTGAAATCTCCGGCTTTTCCCTATTAACCAGTATTGGGCTTAAAGCCTGTTTGAAAGCTCTAACGCATATAGCTCCCGCTATGCTCTCAGATATAGCATTTATTACATCCTGATCGGTTAAATCAACCGTTTTGCCAAAAGCCTTTGATTCAAAGAAGTCTCTTACTTTCGGATAAAGCGTAGCAAAATGAGAAGGCAGCCTTAACTCACTTGCGATTAATTCCGTATAAAATCCAATTATCTCCTGAGGATTTGTAATCTGTTCAACATGATAACTTCGCTCAACTAATTTATCTTTTGTTATAACATCTATTCCTTCGTATTGGAACTCCTTACCTCCACTTCCTTCTTTCTTTATTTTAAGACTTTCCGGAATCTTGAGCGTCATTACATCAAGCAATTCGATCTCGTCAGCAATGCTCTTTTTACGAGTCATCAAAGGAGTCAGAATTGGCAAGCCAATATCATATTGCGATTTATTGGAATCAGGTTGTATTACTACAATATGAAGTTTATCCTTGCCAAGTTCAAATGACTCAAACTCCATATCTTCTTCTTTCTCTAGATCTTCCACAAATTCTATAAATTTCTTATTGCCAATCACATCTACACGCTCAATGTAGTTGTACCCTTTTCCTCTGAACATAAGTCTGAGCCCACGCCCGATAGTCTGCTCAGGCAATATATCTGCTTTTGATGAGTAAGGTCGAAGTCCTACGACAACTGTAACGCCCTTTACATCCCATCCTTCACGTAACATTAATACACTGACAATTGCATTTATTGAATTATCCGGATTATCAATTTCTCTTACTAATTTGCGAGCATTATCCAAGTCTTTTTTCGACACTTCCCCTGCATTTTCACCTCTCAAATCTGTGTGAATTTCCTGTGTCTTATCTCCACCAAATTCATCAGGGTATTTCTTTCTTAGCCAGTCAGTTACTTCTTTCGCTTCATTAGTATCGTTCATCATCACAAACAATACAGGTTTCCGTTTAAGTGGCGCAAGTTGTTCTTTATATTCTTTCCATCTTTCAATTCCGGCAGTTAAATAGACTTGATAACGTTTTACCGTATCTTTTACATTCACCTCTTCTGCATGAGCAATACCCTTCATCGGTCTCTTGACAATCCCATCAATGATAGCCTGCTTTAATGGATAATCTGATATCGTCCAGGGAAATAACTGTCCTTTCTGATAGCGAGGAGTAGCCGTAAAATCAAGCTGCATTGAAACTCCAATTTCACTATGTAAATTATGGATAACTTTATTCCACTTGCTCGTATCATCGTGAGTATGATGTGCTTCATCGTTCAGGATTAATACAGGTTTCCGGTTCTTTCGCAGGAATTCGTTGATGTCCATTCCACTGGACTCTTCGGAAGGTTTATCGCCCAATACTCCTGTCATTGCGTCGGGTTCAGTGGTCTTTTTTCTATCTTGTTTGTCATAAAGACGATGTATATTTGTTAGTAAAAGAGTTCCTTCTTTTTCCGGTCGCTCTTTATCGTCTCTCATGTAATAATTCAAATCCCAGAACAAATCATAATGTTTAGGAACCATGCTGAACCGCTTGAATATATTACCGCCTTCAAACTCATCCTTTCTTAATCTCTCATTTACAATTACATTGGGAGCGATAATTAAAAAAGTATCGGCATATTGTTCTCTTTCGCCTTCCTTGCCTATGGCAGCATTCAGATACTGCCAGACAATTGCAAGCCCCATCACAATAGTTTTACCGCTTCCGGTTGCCATTTTGATGCAGTAGCGGGCAAAATCATCATGAATAACCGGCGGTATCACCGCTGTCGGATATCTGAACCTGCCATATAAATCCCACCGTTTTCTTGTCTTTGCAACCTCCCACACATAAATAAGCGTCTCAACCGCTTCTCTTTGACAGGCATGGTATCTGAACGGAAGACCATCCGGAAATTTATGGTCACTCTCAAACCAAAAATAGAGTAGTTCCTTTGTTATATCCGTTGCGCCTTCGTATCCTATATTTCTCCACTCAGCAATAGCGGAGCGGATTGCCGGAACACAGATTGCGGTTTTTAATTGTGCAACAGTTCCGGTAAGGTCGAGTTGTGATGAGTCTATATTGCGTTTAGACATAATTCCTCTCCTCATTCCAACGTTCAATCGTCTCATCATTCCAACGAAAGTTGGAATCCAGTTTAAAACAATTCATCATATAAGTCCCTCCATTCTGGGTTATTCTTCTCAATCAATTCTAATTTCCATTTCCTCTTCCAAGCCTTCATCTGTTTCTCCCGTTGAATGGCTCCCAAATGATAAGGCGTTGAGTCATACCAGACGAGCGTGTGGACCTGGTATTTCTTCGTGAAACCCTCGCACATATCATCCTTATGTTCCTTGACCCTTCGTAGAAGATTGTTAGTTGTGCCAATGTAGAGAGTACCATTCCGTTTGCTCGCCATAATGTAAACGTAGTATTGCTTCATGGGAGATTTCTCTGGATTCCAGCTTTCGCTGGAATGATGAGTAAGAGCGTAGGAATAATGAGCAGGAGCGTTGGAATGATGAGACAGGGCTGGATTGCAGCTTTCGCTGGAATGATGAAACAGGGCATAGGAATGATGAAACAGGGCGTTGGAATGATGAGCAAGGGCGTTGGAATGATGAGCAGGAGCGTTGGAATGATGAAGCAGGGCTGGATTCCAGCTTTCGCTGGAATGATGATGAAAGGGCTCATCTTACCTCCACCTGTAAAGCCTTGGTAGTGTCATTCCCGAAAATATCGATCACTTTAACCAGAACGGTATATCGTCCGGCTGATTCATAAGTATGCTCTGTAGTTAATGTTATCTTCGGTTCTTTCTTGGTGCGATAACTCTGCCATTCATTGTGGAATGTATCATCCCTATAATCCCAGTCGATTGCCCAGTAGTCAATCCATTGACTGAAGTGAGTAATGGATTTCTTAACCTCATCGGGAACTTCTTCGGTTGGCATGGCAAAATCGGTTAGAGTTACAATAATCTGTCTATTATTCAACCCTGTCTTTACACCAAGCGCAGCCAGCTCGAAAAACTTCACGTCACCCTGGTCGATGGCTTTCTGATCCATAACCTCGCGTGGTATCTTGAAAAACCGGATATTAATACCCGCTTCGGCAGCGATGTTCTTGGCAGTCTCGTTCATGTCGAAAGCCAAGTCCCAGTAGAGTATATCTGCTTCAGCGCGTTTTGCGCCACCTGAGCCTGCCGCCCGGCGTAATTCCAGCGCAACACTCTTTACATCTGGCAGCGTGACCGGAGCATCGACCGTTCCTACATGCACCATTCTTCCGGCTTTAACTCCATGAAGGTGCTGAAATCCGGAAATCGGTTCGGCGTGATAAAGTCCGAGGATGAAGGTGCGGTAGTCAAGTTCACGATGGGCTACCTCATCATTCCAACGCAAGTTGGAATCCAGACTGGACTCCAGCTTTCGCTGGAGTGATGCATCTCTCACACCCTTCTTGAACGACTCCCCCATCCACGCCTGCCGCTCGTACTTGCCGAGATTTTGCACCATGAATGGTTTTACATTTTCAATTCCCAATAGTCGTTTTCGAGTCGTATGTATTGAGAACCGTGAAAGATCACAGACGATCCAGCGTCGCCCAAGTTTCTCTGCAACTACTGCGGTTGTGCCGGAGCCGACGAAGCAGTCAAGGACGAGATCCAATTGGTTTGAGGATGCTTTTATAAATTTTTCTAATAGTTTCTCAGGTTTTTGAGTGGCGTAACCTGTCCTGTTTGCAGAAGCCCGATTTTCAAAATCAATATCGGTGAACCAGTCGCGTGGGAGAACTCCTGGTTTTTCATCAAGATAATCGCGATAAACAAGTTCCGGATGTAGTTTTTCAATTTCTGGTGAAAGTTGCTGTTTCCCTGTATATTCTCCACCTTTTCCGCGAATTTGATAATTCCTACCATTTTTATCAACAAGTGAATACTTCTTTATACTCGATTCAGCGTATTCACTAGTTATTAACCGCCAATTGAAAGGACGTGATCCATTATTTACATCTTTAGCATAAAATAAAATTGTATCATGTTTACGGTTGAACAAAGTCTTGCTTATTTCACGCTCTGAGTAACACCATACAATTTCATTTAAGAAATTCTCAATCCCAAATACTTCATCCATGATTTGCTTCGCATAATGAATCAATCTATAATCTAAATGTAAATAAATACTTCCCGTTTCATGGAGAAGTTCTCTCCAAACAATTACTGATTCATAAAGCCATTGTAAGTATGATTCAATACCCTTTCCCCAGGTGTCGCGGTAGGCTTTCTCTTCTATCATTGAGGGTTGTTTAGTGAATTCGGTGGGGTTGTCTGGATTCCAACTTTCGTTGGAATGATGAGGCACCGAGGAATGATGAGGCACCGAGGAATGATGAGGCACCGAGGAATGATGAAGCGCTGAGGAATGATGAGGCGCTGAGGAATGATGAGGTGGGGGAGCCTCAGGGATGCGGGAGCGGTAGGAGAAGTTAGCTCCGGTGGCGAAGGGAGGATCGATATAAATCAGGTTGACTTTACCTGCAAATTCTTTCAGAAGAGAAGGCAGAACGTATTTCTTATCACCCCAGATCAGGCGGTTGCGCCATTCGGGATCACGGCGTTCAGTTAAGAGGTTAAGTGTGCGTAACCTATCGGCGGCGGACTCGTTGACGGTTTCGACAGTCTGGAATTCGAGTGAGTAACGAGGCGGAGCGACTTTTTTGCCATGCTTATCATATTTTCCCTGCCAGATAAGTTCAGCTTTCATTTCGGAAAGCGGATGGGGATTGTTGGTTCCGTACGGGGTTTTATTCAACTGCTACTCCTAATATTTTGAAGCACGTACCAATAATGGTCGCTGTTGGCAATAAGGCAATATAGTTAATAACTGCTTTCAGTTCAATAATATCTGATACAAGGTTTAGTTAATGGGGAAGAAATTTAGTGATTAGTGATTCTGATCCACAGATTACGCAGATTACACAGATTGTTTGGGTGTCGATGTATTTGTTTTTGTGTCAAGCGAGACGCATGACACCACTTCAAATTTGTAGAGCTGACGGGTTGAATTAGAATCCGCCGGCTGGCGCCGTCGGCTATTTATGTGTGATCCCTTTGGGATCATGTATTTTCGATAATTCTAATTGATAGAAAGCCTTCGCTACACTCTTTCGAGCAAAGCGAAGGCTGGTGGAGACGCCGGGAATCGAACCCGGGTCCGGTGACGCGGTTCAAAAACCATCTACGAGTGTATTCGGTTGTTTAGTTTCAATGATGAACCACGAACCGACACGTTGCCCACCACCAAGTTACACTAAGTCCCACTGCTTCGCCCAGTAACCTGACGGGCAGCCCTACTGTCATGATGAAGCTCTAAGTCCAGTGACAGTAAACCGGGTCTCGAGCTTGCTGCTATTTAACTAATTAAGCAGCGAGTGCGTAATCGTAATTGTTGGCACTTAAATTTGTTACGGTTTGATAACGAGGATACCGTAATCCCCGACTCGCCGGTCTAAGCCCCTGCTTGTCTCCGTCGAAGCCGATCGTCCCCAGAATGATGTCTGTCAGGTGAAGACACCTGACAGCACTTGATACTTACTACAAATATACAAACAATAATTAGATCTTGCAAATAAACCTGATCAATCAAGATCAGTGATTACCGGTGTGTCCTTCACCAGGTTAGTGATCACAAGCATTGTCACCGAATGTTAGAGTTCCGGCAAGATATGATTTGACTATTGCTTCCGGTTTGTCAACTGGAGCGCCCATACAGACCTCTATACCATTCTGAGCGAAAAGATCCAAAGCATGGGATCCCATACCACCGGTTATTATTAAATCTGCTCCATGTTCATGCAGCCAGGCAGGAAGAAGCCCTGGTTGATGATCGGGTGAAGGCAGACTCACAGTTCCTATGATTTCTTTCTTTTCCATATCCACATCGATCAGCGAGAAGGACTCACAATGCCCGAAATGAGCGGAAAGATTTCCGCCAGCGACTGGTATCGCAATGCGTGTTCCAAGCTTTGGAGCGCCTTTTTCTGTAGGTTTAACATCCTCCTCTGTAACTATAACTGAAGCGGTTGCAGTATCTTCTAATTTTTTAATAATATCGTTGAAAGCCAACGCAGCTCCGGATCCAGCAAACTCCTGAAGATATGGTTTCCCGTTTTCGCAAGCGTCAACAATGTTTTTATCAATCGGAATGCTACCAAGATACGGTACGCTCATTTCAGCAGCCATTTTCTCACCACCGCCCTTACTGAAGATATCGATCTTTGATCCACAGTCAGGACAAACAAATCCGCTCATGTTCTCGACAACGCCGAGTACTTTCAGGTTGACCTTCTTTGCGAAATTAATGCACTTTTTAACGTCATCAATTGAAAGCTGTTGTGGTGTTGTCACAATAACTGCGCCATCGGGATTTGGAAGCAATTGAACAATTGAAAGCGGTTCATCGCCTGTTCCCGGAGGTGAATCGACGATTAAATAATCCAGATCACCCCATTCAACATCTTTCAGAAACTGCCTGATGATGCCCATCTTCAAGGGACCGCGCCAGATAACCGCATCGTCCTGATTAGGCAGTAAGAATCCGATGGACATAACTTTCAGGTTCGGACTAAATTCGACCGGTCGGATAGTGTGTTCTTCATCACCAAGCTGAGCTTTCTGTCCGGTTAGATTGAATAATTGCGGAATGCTCGGTCCATGAATATCAATGTCAAGAAGACCGACTTTTTTACCGCTGAGCGCGAGTGAAGTCGCCAGATTAGCAGCGACAGTGCTCTTCCCTACTCCACCTTTACCTGATAATACCAGTATCTTCCTGCCGATACGGCTCATCCTGCTTTCTAATGCTTGTTTCGCTAATAGTTCATCGTTAGACGCGCTGCCATGAGCGCTGTGAGAAGCACAACTGTCATCATGGCATCCTGAACATTCATC
>JAIPJL010000139.1 GCA_021734165.1 bacterium
TATTATCGACTTGCGAGTAATGAAACTCATGACCGCGAATTCGAGTCCCTACTTCAAGGAATGGATTTTCCCGGTCAACTTCAACCTCCTGGTAACCATGACCCTGTGGTTTACAATGCATCACAACGTTAACTTTTAATACACCTGCCATCTGATATTCTTTTTCCCGCCAAAGCAGCTTTTCAGCAAGAAACATTAATCCACCGCATTCAGCCCAGATAGGCAGTCCGTTTTGTGCTGAATCATTTACAGAACTCATAAACTGTCTATTTGCTGACAGTTCTGCAGCATGCGTTTCAGGAAAACCTCCACCAATATAAAGTGCATCAATTAACGGTAATGAATCTGTTTTTAGCGGATCGATTGCTATTAGATCACAATTAGATTTCCTAAAAATATCTAAATTTTCAGGATAATAAAACGTAAAAGCCGAACCAAAAATATAACCTATTTTTACCGCTCTTCCAGATGTCAAAGAATTCTCAGATTGTTCAGTACTATAGTCAATTGGTTTGACCTGTTTAGTAATCTCAACTAACTTACCGCAATCAACATTTTCCGATATTATTCGCGCTGCGACGTCAATGGAATGTTCTGATTCCTGATACTCAGCAGGTGTAATCAATCCAAGATGTCGTCCGGGCAAAGGATCTTTTTTCAAGCGAGGTATTGCGCCTAAAACGGAAATTCCGGTTTCATCTTCAATAGATCGTCTAACGACACTTTCATGTCTGAAGCCTCCTACGAGGTTGAGTATTATACCGGCAATTTTAGCATCTTTGTCGAGTAATTTCAGACCAAGAACAAATGCTGCGGCTGTGCGAGTAACCTTTCTAACCGGTAGTACTACAATCACGGGTAATTTGAGCAGTTTTGCCAGTGCAGCCGATGAATGTGTGCCTTTAATATCCTCGCCATCATACAAACCTCTATTACCTTCGATCAGATTAATACTATCAGATTTACTGTAATTTGTAAAAGAACGGAGTACTCCCTCATTGCCCATCATCCAGGTATCGAGGTTGTGAACATCAGAGCCTGAAGCGCAAGCGAGCCAGGCAGGATCAATGTAATCCGGACCCTTTTTAAAGGGAACTGTATTTATCCCCTTGTGACGCCAGGTTTTAATTAAGCCCAACGTCACAAGGGTTTTTCCGCTGTCTCCTCCAACGCCGGCTATTAGCAGCCGCGGTGGGTTCAACAATTATTCCGCTTTATCCGGATTTGCAGCAGCTTCCGTGTGCGGAAGCTCAATGAAACTCCCACCGAAATACGTATATACGAGACGCCCTGAATTGATAAGTATCTTAATTGATTCCTTGCACATCTTTTTATCAACTGTTCCAGGATACAACTGCTTCATCGCTTTCTGAATATCCATCGCCTTATACTGCTTTTTCCCGGCAGCATCTTTGACCATCTTGTACATCGCTTCAGCGAGTTCTTCAATTGTGGGTGCATCAGCCATGCTTTACTCCCTTCTGATTAAAATCTTATATGAGCAGAAGTATTAAATGTTGTCACCGCGTGTTTGAAGTCGTCAATGTGTTCCTTCTGGAACTCAATACCAGCCATATCAAAGAAACGGGGCCAACCAATTCTTTCGATCCACTCACCCATACGTTCGTATGGTCTTGCGTTATCAGACCAAATTGTAACGAGATTCTTTACTGCTGCAACAACCTCTGGCCAGCGAGGTGGATTGTTGGGAATGAAGGGTATGGCAAGCTTGGAGAACATTGGTACATGCCTGGCATTAGAAACCTTACCGCCAACCCAGATTGAAACGCCATCATATTCCGGATTATTTAAAGGCATTGATGGGCAAACTGTAAAACAGTTCGCACAAAACATACATTGTTCTTCAATCACTTCCACTGATGGATTCCCATCAACGGTTACCGGACGAACTGCGGCTGTCGGACAGGCAGCGACTGTGTTAGGAATTTCGCACAGTTTTCTCAGTCTGTCATGGTCGATTTGAGGAGGGCGACGATGAATACCAAGAATAGCTATATCGGAACAGTGAACAGCGCCGCACATATTAAGGCAGCATGCCAGAGCAATACGCAACTTTCCGGGTAAACGCATGTTTGTAAATTCATCCATCAATTCATCCATCACCGACTTCACTACTCCCGAGGCGTCTGTAGCCGCCGAGTGGCAGTGTACCCAACCCTGTGTATGAACGATATTAGTTATCGAATTTGCTGTTCCACCAACGGGATGACCAAGAGCTTGAACTTCTTTTTTAATCGGCTCAATGTTTTCCTTTTTTGTGGTAAGAAATTCGACGTTGTTACGACTGGTCCAACGTAAATGACCGTCACAGTATTTATCTGCTATATCACAAAATGCACGAATTTTAGGTACTGATATCAGACGCGCTGTTGCAGCCCTGATGGAATAGATTTTATCTCCTGATTCCGCTGTGTGAACATACACACCGGGCGCTAGTATTTCGTGACTGACCCATTTGCCGTAGTTTGCTTTTACAACTGGCGGCAAAAACCTTTCGTAATGTGGCGGACCTATATCTGTAAGTCTTTCAGCAGGTTCTGCTGTCATTGTTTATCTCCTTAGTTCAAATTTTATCAAATTCTTTTTACATCCTGATTATTAACAGGATGCAGATTTCGATTAGACAATCAACCTAATATGGTTGACATTAGAGTAAAATTACTCCTCTTCCTCGTCATCATCTCCACCAAGGTCATAGAAGACGTATGGATTTGTACGAGGATGAGCAACCATTTCGGGTTGTGGATCGAGTCCGATTGCATCGAGGAAATTACCCATTCCAATCCTCTGAATCAGCTCACCAACACGTTCACGGTTTTTACCTTCTTCACCCCAGAGTTCCCAGATAGCGTCAATCAGATCAGGAAGATCTTCATAGGTAACTTCATCTTCTGCGAAAGGAGGTTCCATCTTCATAAACGGAACTAAAACGCTGGATAACTGAGCGCCTTCAAGTATCGGGGCTTTAGCGCCTAATAGGATTGAACAGCCTCTATCCATCCCAGGCTTGAGCGCTAAGTGCATTACATTGATACAATGCATGCAGCGTGTGCAGTTCCTGTTGTCAATCTTTAATTCTTTACCATTCCATGACATACATTTAGTCGGGCAGCGATCAACAACTACATCACTGATATCGAGATTCATATCTTTTGCATACCAGCGAACCTTCTCCTGGTCAATCCGAATGTCATCTCTCCATGTACCGATGAACGACATATCAGAACGCGCGATTGATGCAACACAGTCATTCGGGCAGCCAGCAAACTTAAATTTGAACTTATATGGGAAATAAGGACGATGGAGTTCATCCTGATATGCCATTGTTTGCTCATAAGCAACTTTCAGAGTATCATACATAGCCCATTCGCAACGGGCTGGTCCAACGCAACATGATGGTGTGCGCAAAACCGATCCCGAACCACCAAGGTCGAAACCTAATTTGGTTATCTCATCGAATGTTGGTTCCAGTTCTGGTGTTGTAGTCCCCAAGAAAACCATATCACCTGTTGAACCATGCATGTTGAATATACTTGAACCACGTCTCTCCCAGATGTCACAAATTGACCGTAATGCATCGGTTTTATAGAACCAGGCAGCAGGTTGGTTGACGCGCATCGTATGGAAGTGTGATACATTTGGAAATTCCTCAGGAACATCACAGTAACGACCAATAACACCGCCACCGTATCCCATCACACCAACTATCCCGCCGTGTTTCCAGTGACAGAGTTTTTCCTGATAGGATAGCTCTAACAAGCCTATCAAATCCTGAGCCATCTTGTTTGTTTCGGCTGCAAGCTCAATGTCCCTAATGAAGCTTGGGTATGGACCCTTCTTCAGTTCAGCGAGCATTCCTTCAGCCTTTGTTTTGTCCGCCATAATCTCTCCTTAAATAGCGTTTATTTTTATTTCAAATTAGCGAGTTAACAGAATACTTTCTAAAAGTCCTTGTAGGGATTTGCGCCAAGGTCATTCACTTCCTCGACGAAATCATTAATCAGCCCAGGTACGCGGTGCCAGTCAGATAACTCAACCTCTAAAATCTGAACACGCTCAGGTTCAAGCACCAATTGTTTCAACTTCTCCTGTACATTCTCCATACGATAATTACCAAGTTCACTACCACGTACCATGTGGCACTGATAATCATCACCACGTTTACAACCCAGCATTAAAATCCCATCAAAGCCACTTGACAGCGCATCAGCTATAAATACCGTATTAACAGCTCCTATGCAGCGTACAGGTATTATCCTCACCCATGGATTAATCTTATGCCTGTACCATGCGGCTATATCTAATGCAGGAATAGCGTCATTTTCACACATAAACACCAGATAGCGCGGTCTCTCGTCATCCTCTTCAGGCATTGAGACCGATTTAATCATCTGGGAAACCATATTCGGCGAATAGTCGGCAAAGGAGATAATCCGCTCAGGACAAGCGCCGAAACAAATTCCACATCGACGGCAGCGTAAAGGATTAGGCATCGGTGTACCTTTATCGTCCTCATCCAAAGCTCCGAAAGGACAATCCTCAGTGCAGCGTTTACATTGTGTACAGCGTTGCATAAAGAAATCAGGGAAACTTACATCGCCTGATCTCGGATGTACTGCTGTACCAACAGCAGAGGCTTCAACAACCTGCATTGCTTTCAGCGCTGCGCCAAGCCCGTCATTCTTTGCCATCCCCATATCCATCGGTGCACGCACTGCGCCGGCAGCATATATACCGGTACGGCGTGTTTCATAAGGGAAGCAGATAAAATGTGAATCCGGAAAACCATATTTAAGCGTAGGAAGATCCGTACCCTGACGATAAGTAAGATTTAATATTTGAGCTCCGACTTCAGCACCGGAAGCTTTAGATTTTTCTTTCTTGCCGTCTTCTGCAACTTCAACTTCTTCTTCCTCGGCAACAGCTTCTTCATCAACCTTAGAGGTTGGAACAATACCGGTTGCAAGCACAAGCATTTCAACATCTACTACAATCTGCTCACCAAGCAGCGTCTCGTCAAGGGTTATAGACAAAGTGTTGTTATCGCCTTCAGCTACCTGTGTAACATCACCCTTGGTAAGAAATATTCCTTCTTCCTCTTGAACGCGTTCGTAGAACTGCTCAAAAACACCCGGACTGCGGATATCTTTGTAGAGAAGAAAAACATTTGTATCCGGCATCATCTCGCGCACATAAAGAGCATGCTTAAGAGCTGCTCTACAGCAAACCGCTGAACAATAAGGCAGATGTTCTTTATCACGTGATCCGGCACAGTGAATTATTGCAATGCTCTTTGGCGCTGAGCCATCGGACGGTTTAACTATTTTACCGTTTAGAGCCATCTCTTCCATGGCAATATTAGTAACAACATTGCTGAATTTGCCATAGCCATACTTGTCAGTTAATTTCTCAGGATTATAGGGCACCCATCCGGTTGCTTGGATGATTGCGCCCACTCGTATTGTCTCCGAACCTTCTGCATTTTTAATTGCAACATCAAACTGACCGGGCTGACCGGACGTTTTTTTAACTCTAGAAGAAAGTTTTACAGTAATATTGCCATTAGACTTAACTGCTTCAATCAACTCTACATGAGGAGGAGTTTGCAAATCTCGATAGGGGGATTGCTGAGGTATAACTGCTTTAAATTTACGTGACCATCCGCCCAATTCAGCTTCTTTTTCAACAATTGTAACTTTATAACCGTTATCAGCAGCAACTAAAGCAGCATTCAATCCTGCAACGCCACCGCCAACAACAAGAATGTCTTTTGTGGTTTCTTCAACAATAGCTGTAGGAGGTGTGCTATTCTTTACCCTTGCAGCGCTCATTTTCAGGTAGTCTTCAGCCAATTCCTGATATAATTCAGGAGCTTCATCAAGATCAGTAGAAAACTCCATATCTGCCATCCAGGCAACATATTCACGCAGCGGCAGGCGATCAACCATTACATCAGCGCCGAACTTAAATTTATCGGCAAAATATCTTGGTGAACAACCGGCAATAAGTACTCTATTAATACCCTCAGATTCAATATCAGTTTTAATCTTACTTACAAAATCGTCACTGCAAACCAAGGGATCTACTTTGCAGAACTGGCAGCCGAGTTCTTTATTGACCATAGAAGTCAGGGCGTCAATGTCCAGAACATCATTAATACCGCAGCCTGAACAGATATAAACTCCAAGTTTAGCATCCATGACTTACTTTCCTCCCATCATTTTCATAACACGGGCAACGGCGCCGGTAGCTTCCTCATTGGACGAGGCAACATCTTTTGGTGAAGCTGCTACACCCGCTGCAACTACACCAGAGTTATCAATGTTCTCAATGAAACCGTATTTATCCTGTTTCAGATTTATATGCGGCTTATCTTTTATCGCATTCGGTACCATTCCTGTTGCCAGAATTGCCAAATCAACAGTGACCTGTTCTAATTTTGCAGTAAGTGTGTTTTCTGCTGTTAGAGTTACCATTCCGTTTTCGGCTTCTTCGATCCTTGCAACTTTACCACGATGTATAATAGTCTTTGGGTCATCTTCGACTTCCTGCAGGAAATCTTCCCAGCGTCCGGGCGTCCGGGCGTCAATAAAGAAGATGTGAATCTCGGCGTCAGGATACTGCTCTCGGATATAACGATTTTGCTTTAATGAAGCCATGCAGCAGATTGCAGAACAATATGGCAGATGTTTCTCGTCACGGGAACCTGCACATTGAACGAAAGCAGCTTTTGTGATAGGATTACCATCCGAAGGTCTGGTAATTTTACCCTGACTTGGACCACCTGCAGACGCCATTCGCTCCATCATCATGTTGGTGACTACATTATCCAGTTTGCCAAAGTTCAGATTATCGAGCTTGTTTGCGTCGTAAGGTTCCCAACCGGTAGCATAGATAATGCTTTTTGCGTTTACTTCAACAGTTTCCGGCTGCATATCAAGATCGATGCAATCGCAGCCTGCTGCAAATTCCTTCATGGCAGGATCATTTACTGCTTCTTTTTCAACAAAATAACCGAACGGATATGCAAGCTCATTAGCGATATGCAATGCTTTGACTTTAGATAAACCAAAGTTAAAGCGGTTTGGTACTTCAACAGGGCATTTATCTGCACATTCGGTTAATTCAGAAAAATCACCCTTAACATAACGTGGCTCGATGATTATCGACGCTTTGTAAGCGCCTGTATCACCTTCGATCTTAGTCGGACTAGCGCCTGTCAGAACTTTTATTTTGGGATTCTGACGAATGCGACGGAAGTTTATTTCAAGTCCGCAAACCGGCGGGCATAGCTTCGGGAAGTACTTGTGCATCTGCACAACCCTTCCACCGAGCCAATGTTCCCGCTCCACCAGAACGACATCCTTGCCGACTTCAGCCGCTTCGACAGCAGCCGTTATTCCGGCAATTCCTCCGCCAATTATTAGAACGTCTGTATTCAATGGAACTCCGTTTATCTCAATTCTCTTGCTTCTCTACCGATACTTCGTGCAAAAACCATTGCTATTGTTCGATAGAATATATGCCCAAACTGGCTGTAAGGGGCATACCAGATCAGGAAAAAAACTGTCATCAGGTGTAGGAAATATAAAGGGTAAGCTAACTCAGGAATTGAAACAGCTCGCGAAAATTGAGCGCCTAAACCTGTGATGCCGACAATACCCGTAAACCATAAAAATAACCATATTGTATAGCTTGCTTTACCTGCGCTTTCAGTATTTTTAATTCTCTGAATAACCATTATAGCAATACCTAATACTATCGCAAATCCACCGATGTTTCCAAAAATCTTCGCCGGATGCAAAAATCCAAAGGGAGGATAATGACCCTCAAACTCCAATATTCTATGAAAAAACACCATTTCAACGGTCGCGATTGCAGTAGCAATACCGGTAAATACAAATCCGTAAAATACTAACAAGTGCGCAGTTTGTCTATAATTAGCTGCAGTGCATGTATTGAATCGTTTATGTGTTATTATTTCAATTATTACTGAAATCAGCGCGGGGATAAATCCCATCTTCCGCTCTCCTGCCCAGGCGTTATTCATGCTTTTCCAAAATCTGAAAAGACTCACTGATGTAAATAACACCACCAATATAGCGCCAATAATAAACAACATCTCTGTCTTGCCGTGTGGAAGAAAATTATCAAAATCTACTGTAAGAGATCCGTCAAACAGCGACACTAAATTGCCACCTGTTGTCTGCCATACTATTGCGCTTAAAACTATAAATGGCAACAGCAAAAGCGGAATCAAACCAACAGGTTTTGCT
>JAIPJL010000140.1 GCA_021734165.1 bacterium
GGTAAGCAGCGGAGACTTATATTTAATCGCACATCGAATCAGATAAGCATCATAGGCATAGATACTCAATTTGTCCACAATCTTTAACGTGTCCTCAAGCTCCACCTCGACAAAACGAATAGGGATCATTTTATATATTTCTATCGCTCGTGTGGCCTGCGATAAAACAATCCGCTGGCGCTTCATCATCGCCGACAGGGCATTACCGATCTCCCAGTGAACCGATTGAGGTGTAATCAATTCAGCCCCCGATGTCATCCGTATCAACTTCTCTTTTTCCGGCTCACCCGCAATGACCGCAATCAGCGCCGAAGTGTCTATCACAACATCCATACAGGACCCCTTATTATTTATTGTACAATTGTACAATAAATAATAACAAGAAATTCTTGGGAGATCAATAGCAATCGAAGTGGGGCGGGGGAGG
Organism: bacterium; assembly: GCA_021734165.1. GTDB lineage: Bacteria > Electryoneota > AABM5-125-24 > Hatepunaeales > Hatepunaeaceae > JAIPJL01. Next base: position 428 of record JAIPJL010000140.1, read on the forward strand.
GACACTTATACCTGCGCAGAAAAATTATGACAGGAAACTAACACAACTGCTGCTGACAACAAAACTTATGTTTGTACAATGATCGTGGTCTGGGGACACTCGGTCTGCGGCATGCTTCGGTGAATATCGGAGCTTTTCGCATCTAAGGGAACAATGGAATCCCTTAGATGCTATCCGCCATATACAATCCAACGCCTTTCCGCGCTGCAGCTTTCTGTAATGATTGATCAAGAGTCGCTATCTGCAAACCGGTTTGGATAGCAAGATCCAGATAAGCTGCATCATAACTGGACAAACCTTGTTCCCGGGCTAACAAGAAGACCGCATCCAATATTCTTTGCTCCGTAAGGTTTTCAACGTGGATGGGCAGAGAGGTTAGTAAGCTCAAAAATAGCAGGCTGTCGGGAGGAGATATTCGTGCTTTTTTCTCCGCCACTAAAAGGACATTTCCAACCTCGAGTGGCCAAATACCCGGGGCAAGAGCGCTCTGATTGGATAAGCTGTCCAGGACAGCATCGGCATAGGAATTAGCCTCATCATTGAAGCACCAGGATATTGTCACAGATGTATCCAGAACAAAATCTCCCGTCATCATGCCCGTCCTTCTTCTATCATGTCCCGTAAATCAAGATCACCCAGGTTACTTTTCTTGCGAAGAGCTTTGATCTCCTGGATGACCTCGCTCAGAGGTGCGGCAGGGGCAGACTCAACAGGGACCAGGACAGCTACAGGTTCTCCGTAACGCGTGATCGTTATTCGTTCCCCTTTTTGAACTCTGTCGACTAACTCAGAAAAGTTTGTTTTTGCTTGATAGGCTCCCACGGTAGGCATGTTCCACCTCTTCACAATAAACTAGTGTAAGACCAGTCTATATCCATTGTGGTTTCTTGTCAAGATGGCTGAATGACCAGGTTGTTTACCGAGATCCCTGTGCTGCGCGGACAGTAATCCATAGATGTCCTTCGGGGAGGGGAGTTGGCCACCCCAACATGAAGGTAAAGTACTTCTAGCTAGGTATCATTTACCAAGGGGTTTTCTAATTGTCATTGACAGTTTTGCTCCTTTTTGAAAGCTTATCACTGTCCACCAAACTGGTACAACTCCAAACTGCTTATACCATAATCCAAAGTTGAAGATAATGGGAAACAGATAGCCCAGATTAAATTATTAAACAGGACCTAAGTTCGAGGAAGATTACCGATAATCTATCGCACAATCCTGCGGTGAAGAACCGAAGGGCGAATCTGCGACCTGGCGGATAACGGTTTTATTCCGGCACGGCTTTGTACAAATGAATTAGTTTGATCCAGCTTTGTCCTTTAGAAGTTGAATATTATCCAGGTATATCGTAATGGTGTTTGGAGAATAATGTTCAATTACTATGTGTTCAAAAGGTGGATTTATTATGGGTCCAAAAGCATCCAGGGGAATTAACACCCGTTGCCATTTACCAGCCGCTAATTGCCCACCCTCGATAAAAGGTGAGTCATGCGTGATGTTTGCGGAAAAGGGTGAAGCAATCAATCCGTCACCCATCGGTAATACATTGATTACTATCGGGCTATAATTTTGTTTGTTTGGGTCCCATACTTCTGTTGATGGGGAAAAAATATCAAAAGAAAGCCATTGATATTCTGAGATTTTTACTTGAGGTGGGAAAAAAAGCCAAGCGCCATTAAAAGGATAAGAAGTAATCTTAATATCGGTTCCACTTTTTGATATATCATGTTGGTCGATATCCACCTTAAAGGCTTCGTCGTGTTGTTGAGGCCATATTTCCCAACCATTTTCAAGTTCCTCAAGAAAAATATTATGGGGATCCATAGCCATTAAATCAGGCTCTGGAATGACAGTGGGGGTGGGCATCGGCGGAGCCCCATAATAGGAGCGCATAATATTTTCTGCAGGCTTTCCAAAAAATGAAAAATCAATATTTGATGCAGTGCCATTCAAATGAGTGCCAAACCAAAACACTCCATCCCACCATTCTTTATCCTTAAAGGCTTCAAAATAAGCTTGAAAAACATCAGCCTGCTCTTGTAGGTCAACGCTGATTTCAAATCCAGGTTCCCACAATACGCCCATTCCGCGACTGATTCCATCAATACTGAGAATGCCTAGCTCTGTAATAATTACTGGACGATCATATTCTTTTGAGAGGGCTTCCAAACGATTAACAACGGGGCTCAAGTAGGCCGCCATTTCTTCCGGAGTGGAATTGCTGTTATTGGATAGGGGTGTGTCGTATGGATGGATGCCAATTGCATCAACGGCATCCCACCACTTTATGTCTAGCCATCTTTCTTTATATCCTAAGGAATCAGCGGAAAATAAAATCGGGCCACTGTAAACTTCTCTCACAGCTTGTGCGATATCGCGCCACTCTTCTTCTCTATGAGTTGTGCTCTGCAACTCAGAACCAATACTAAACAAATCTATGTCTACTTCTTCTGCTAAATGTGCGTAGTCTGTAATAAATGTTTCATAATTCTCAAACCATTCTTTCCAATCATTTTCATTGAAACCGGCACCAATATCACCCGACCATTGCCCAGGATAATTTCGTGGTTCAAGTGCAATCTCCATAAATACTCGAACGCCCATATTATGCGCATCTTCAACAATATGCCGGACATCATTTTTCGTAGTTAGATGATTGGTACCACATGTGATTGCATGGGAATTTGAATAATCTTGAGTACAGAAAAAATGCACACTAATCCAATTTGCGCCACTTGGTTGTATTTGGTTTTCTAAAATCCAATCCGAATTAGGTCTTGCATAATCACCGTCAAAATAGGAGGGGAAAGAAACCCCTTGCATAAAACTATCCATAGGTACCAGGGTGGGGGTTGGCGTTTGAGTGGGCAGAGAAGTTGAGCTAGGTTTAGGCGATAAGGTTTCTGTGAATAGCGGCGTTATGCTTGGGAAAATAGTTGAGGACGAATTTCGGGTAATTAAATTAAAATCATTGTCAATAGATGGTTTCTGAGTAGTACAAGCTGTGAGTATGAGCGTTAATAGGTTAGCTATCAAATATTTATTTTTCATAGTGCTTTCTCCTGGAAAACAGATAATATTAATAAGAACTGGGATTCCACGTAGCAATCATTTTACTCTTTTATTTGTCCAAACAGGCAAATGGTAGGGTTTTGACTGAGTTCATCACCGGTTTCACCAGTTTTGTCCTTATTTTAAGGAGATTACAACAGGACAATTGGTGCTAGAGTTTTAAAAGCCCCCAGATTCCTTTTTACTGACCCCAAATACTGAAAAGCCGGATGAAGCAAAAGTTTTTCGTCCGGTTTGGGAATGGTAAGCGGGGCCATCGATGGCCCCGCTTACCATAACTTAGCTTGTGCTAAGCATTACTTGGTGTATCCTGAAAATTGATAAAGGACGGTTTCTCCAATAAATATTTCTCCCTCTTTACATGCTAAATGAAAATAGTATGGACTATCATCCACATCTTCAAAATTATAAAAGGCCAAATGAAAGTCTGATGGTGTTGTTTGAGCATTCCAGATTAGCTGAATTAAGTCATTATTCTCATCAAGCCCTAAAAAGAGATAGTACCAAATGTCTGGAACAGTTCCCATTGTATTAACCATTTCCGGCCGTCCAGAATGATCAGTTCCTTTTGAAATTATAGGGCTTGTGCTCGCTGAGCCTGCAACTACCCCCCATTGTCTATATGATGGAGTTTCGTGCTCTCCACGGTTTAAAGCGATAATACCAAGAGCATCTTGCGAAGCCTTAAATTTAACAAGAATACCCGTGTTTTCAATGATATCAAATGATGGATGATAATCTAGATATGCATCCCCCCATGCGCCAGAGCCTTTAATAATTATATTCTCATTCTGGAATTTAGCATTATTAAAATCCCACTGTTGCTTATGTTGCTTAAACGAAGCTATATCAATAAATTTTACAATTTTTGCTTCTTGAAGATAATCCATCAAAGGTTGATCTGGGGGAATGTTTGGATCGATTGTGGCGGTTGGGGTTGGGATATATTCAACACCAGTCAAATCAACTTGACTTTCATTCCATATAAGGTCAAAATTTCTTGGTTTACCATCGGACAAGTAAAGGGAAGGATACAAATGATCAAGTCTTGAAAACTTATAAGAATACAACAAATCTCCAGAAGATATATCGAGAATTTCTACTCTATCAACATTTCCTCGTCCTTCAGGATTGTGATGAAGTCCTAAAATACTGTCGCCATCTGGTGCCCAGAGTAGCGGTTGAAAGTTTTCCACTGTAAAAGTCTCTCTTGTAATTGGTAATTCGTCCTGAGTTGCCCAACTTGTAAAAAAATGCCCACTGTTCAAACCGTCGGTTCCAAACCCTCTTACTCCTTCACCTTCAGTGAAGCAGATCATCCAAAATTTTTCATCGGGTGATAACAACAGATCCCACATGTACAAATCGGTTTCAGTTTTATAACTCGCAAGGTGAAGTCCAGGTGGATCATCAGTATCACGTCTAATTATAAAATGATGTGGATTTTCTTGATCTCTTAAATTTGTCCCTTCCACCAAAGAAGTCCCCAATTCAGGTAAATAATTCAATGTCATATTAGATAAATCCTCTCCCAATAATCTCTCCAGTGTGGAGAAACTAGGGTGATAATATTGAAGAGGTTCGGACTTTCCAGTTAACAAATTCAAGCTCCTATTTGTACCTCCAGAATCTTGATAATAAACTTTTCCAGCAGAAAGCCATTCGATGTCATATCCACTACTAATGTACCTTGAAGTCCCATTTGAAACTTCTACTATCCAGAGTTCTGTCCTGCGTCGAGCAAATACTTGCATCTCAAAACCCAACCAACGTTGATCTGGAGACCAACGAATTTTCGTTATTTCAGTCTCATCAGGACTAGTAAACAAGTGAGTAGTTTCTTGAGATAGAAGATTGTAAAGAAATATACCTTGCTCATCTCCACGATCATCTATATAAGCAAGATATTCACCATCTGGAGATAAACTTAATGTTTTGCCTGGCTCATTAATTGTAATACGGGCAATTTCTTTTTCACTGTATAATTCAGTCACTAAAATATACGGTTGGTAGTTATCTGAGATAGACATTGCTAATATTGGGGATACACTTCCTCCAATCGGAGTAGGAGTGACTGTGGAAGTAAAAGTTGGAGTGACAGTATTCGTGGGTGAAGGGGTATCAGTAGGGACTAAAGTATTAGTTGGAACGGCAGTGGATTTTACTGTAGGCGTTAAAGATAAGGTTTCTGTTAATAGTTTAGAATCCGAATAACCGCATCCAATTACAATTAAACTGAACGTCGCAATTAACAAAACAGCAAAAATCTTGCTTTTCATATTAATCTTTACCTTTCCCGTTTTAGAAAACCTTAATTGATTTGTTTTATGTACTGAGATCCACGTAGCAATCATACTAACATTTTCTTCAGAATTGATCCAATAGTAATGGTTAGTATATCAGCTATCAGGGTTACAAGACTGACTTCAGAATACATTATTGGGATCTTGGCCAAAGGGGACTCCTTTGAAGAGTTTCAAGCCTGTTTATTACATACAGCGAAATCACTAGAAAACACTAATCAATACCACAACAAAATCAAAGCCTCAGAGAAACCCCGTTTGCTCCCCTGTTAATGGCAGCTGATGCCTGGTTCATTCCAATTGCTCGCTCCAATATGCACCCTGGCCGAGAAATACCAGCAGCTACTACACTCTAGAACTGGGCAGATCAACTACTTGACACGAATACTCAATCTATGTATACTCATTGTGTATCCTTCAACATGGGACAAATAAATAGGGTGTTCATATGAGAAAAAAGATCAATAAGTGGGGGAATAGTCTGGGACTGCGGATTCCGAAACCGATTGCTGCCGAAGTCGGGCTTGAGGAAGACTCCCTGGTGAACTTAACAATCATCAATCAGTCTATTGTAATTTCTCTCGCAAGGGAGACCCCCTTAGAGCTCGAAGCGATGCTTGACCGGGTTACACAAGAAAATCTTCATGGTGAAGTGAACACCGGTCCCGCGATAGGTAGAGAAGCGTGGTGAAGAAAGACAGGGGTTATATCCCTGAACGTGGAGATGCGATCTGGATCACGCTGGATCCCCAGGCAGGACATGAGCAGTCGGGAAGACGCCCCGCTGTTGTTCTGTCTCCTGAAGCATATAATGGTAAAGTTGGCTTAGTCATTCTCTGTCCGATCACCAATCAGGTCAAGGGTTATCCCTTTGAGGTAAGAATACCGCCAGGCTTGCCGGTTGAGGGAGTGATTCTGGCCGACCAGGTTAAGAATTTAGATTGGGAGATCCGGAAAGCCGAGTTAATCTGCCAGCTGTCCAGAAGCACCATCGCGGAAGTGTTGGAAAAAATTGAAGTGTTATTATCTTTTGAGGATTGAGAGAAAGGCTTTTGTGCGGCGATAACATAAGAGCCCATTATTAATGAAGGCTGTTGAGTCCTGAGAGGGAGTCGCTGATTGAAATAGGCCCCCAAAGTTTAGATGATTTTTGAGGCAAACTTTAGGTTTTAGGTTCTTGGCTAATCTATCATACTAGAAACGAAAATAATGTTAACGAAATGGAAACCAAAACGTTAGAGGTGTTAGGCGATAAACCACGGAGAGCGGGTCGGCGTATCTCTGTGGCGCAAATCGTTATCTGGTTTGTATGAATGGGAAAAGTGCAGATGGGATTGCCACGGAAAATGCTCTTACACTCACTGATGTCATCTCCGTCCTGGCCGGTCATTATTCCGGCGCTTTCGCATAAGACTTCAAGGGGAAATGTGGAGGCATGTCCCGGGATGAACCTCATGAATATAATCACGGCACAGGTTTACTTTAACGACAATCAGGTAATTACGAATCCCATGTCCGACAAAATGTGCAGCTGCACAGACATTCATAAGAGAATTCAAGAGATACAGGGGGTATTAAATCGCCTCGGTGTTAAGTCGCTGTCGATTTTCGGATCTGCATCCCGTGGTGAGGTATTCCAGAAAAGCGACCTGGATTTTCTGATCGACTTTGAGGAACCATATACCTTTGACCGGTACATGGAAGCAAAGTTGCCGCTGGAGGAGCTCTTTGACTGCGATGTGGATCTGTTCACCCCTGACGCTGTGCGCCCAGAGATGAAATTCAATGTAGGGCAGGACCGCTACCGTATCGCGTGATAAATTAAAGGTTATTTATAATGTGCAGGAGATACCACCATGACAGAGCTTTTAGCAAAGGCGTTCAATGAGATTTCTCAGCTTCCTGAAAAAGACCAGGAAGAGTTTGCTGCTTTTCTTCTTGAGGAGTTAGCCTCAGAGAATAGATGGCACACCTTACTTTCCACTTCTGCAGAAACCTTGGAGCAGCTAGCCCGAGAGACGGAAAGGGAGATTGAAGCAGGAGAAACAAGCCCTCTTAATGTGGGAAACGAATGAGGTCTCGCACTACGAAACGCTTTCGCCGGGCATTCAACAATCTGCCGCCTGAAATCCAGCGACAGGCCGAAAGAGCCTACGAGCTTTTTGAACAGGACCCAGGACATCCCAGCCTTCGGTTTAAAAAGGTCCACGCGGGTTGAATCAATATATTCAGTTCGCATTACACGCGACTACAGAGCCCTTGGCTTGAGAAAAGAAAATGATATATTCTGGTTTTGGATCGGATCGCACGATGACTATGAAAGGCTGCGGTATTATTAACTGAGTAAATTGAAGCTGGGGGGAACGAGTTGCTTGCTAATCGAAAGAAAGATAACGCCGGTTCAGTTTTTTATAGATATCGACGAAAAATAAAGAATTAGGGTTTGCATTAACGTTAGCGATGT
>JAIPJL010000013.1 GCA_021734165.1 bacterium
TGATTACGTAAAACCAGGCGCAGTTACTGCTGAACTTGATAAAATTGCTGAGGACACTATTAGAGAAGCTGGTGCCAGACCAGCTTTTAAGGGATATAAAGGAAATGGTAAAGTAGGATTTCCGGGCACTCTTTGCATTTCGATAGATCAGGAAGTTGTTCATGGGATACCATCGCAGCGGAAACTTAAAGAAGGGCAGATTGTCGGTATTGACGCTGGTTTGGAACTCGATGGATGGTATGCCGATATGGCGCGTAGTTTTTTGATCGGTGATGTTAGTGAAGATGTACGCCGGTTGTACAGAGTTACTAAGGAAGCTCTTTATAAAGGTATTGATCAAGCGATCGCTGGAAATTATATTTCTGATATAGGCGGGGCAGTTCAGGACTGGGTTGAACAACATAATTTTTCAGTAATCCGAGATTTAGTTGGACATGGAATAGGATCTTCGCTTCATGAAGAACCGGCAGTGCCCAATTACCGCGCTGGAAACGTAAATGAAATTATGCTAAGGCCTGGAATGACTATTGCGATAGAACCTATGGTTGCGATAGGCAGGTGGAAATTAAGAACTTTGAAGGACGGATGGACGGCGGTCACTAAAGATGGTTCGATGACCGGTCATTTTGAACATACTGTATTGATTACGGAAGATAAACCTCAGATATTGACACTGATGGAAGATTCAAAAGATCCGTGGTCACTCTTGTAAAACATTAAGGTTAGAATACTTGCCGAAGCAAGAAGCAATAAAAGTTGACGGCACCGTTCTCGAAACACTGCCGAATGCTACATTCCACGTTGAGTTGCAACAGGGACATGTCGTATTAGCACACATTTCAGGACGGATGAGGATGCATTATATAAAGATCTTACCGGGGGATAAGGTTACTGTTGAACTGTCACCTTATGATCTTTCACGCGGTCGAATAGTATTCAGATATAAGTAGAGGGTTGATTTAATGAAGGTTCGAACATCGGTTAAACGTATTTGTGACAACTGTAAAATAGTACGTCGCAGAGGTGTTGTCAGGGTTATTTGTAAAAATCCCAAGCATAAACAACGTCAAGGTTAGAAATAAATCCTTAGTAATATGGATCAGCATAGACAGGAGACATAATGCCTCGAATTTCAGGGGTAGATTTACCGCGTAACAAGCGGGTTGATATAGCATTGACTTACATATTTGGTATTGGACATCACACGTCCAAAAAGATATTAGAGAAGACCGGTATTGATCCCAGTATCAAATCTGATGACCTTTCCGAGCAGCAGGTTAAGCAGATTCGTGATATGATTAACGAGGAACACAAGGTCGAGGGACCGTTACGAACCGAAATTCAGATGAATATTAAACGGTTGATCGACATTGGTAGCTACCGGGGAATGCGACATAAGCGTGGAATGCCTGTGCGCGGTCAGAATACGCGTAATAATGCACATACCCGTCGTACAAAACGGAAAGCTTCACCATCAAAGAAAAAGTAACAGTATTTGACGGTCAATCGTTGGTTACAATAAAGAGCACCGCAGGATATTCAAACTCTGCGGAACAATAGTGTCGGTATTAAGCAACTGAAAAACTGTAGGAATAGCAGGTGGCAAAAGGGGATAAGAGGAAAATTCGAAAGAAGGAAAAGGTTGACGCAACCGGTGTTGTGCATATCAAATCCTCTTTCAATAATACGATAATTACAATTACTGATATCTACGGGAATGTAATTTCATGGGCATCATCCGGAAAAGCCGGATTTAAAGGATCGCGTAAGAGTACACCCTTTGCTGCTGGACAAGCAGCGGGTGAAGCTGCAAAAACAGCTATGGATATGGGACTTGAAAAGGTTTCAGTAATGGTAAAAGGTCCTGGTTCAGGACGTGAATCAGCAATTCGCTCCTTACAAGCTGCTGGACTTGATATTACCGCTATCCGGGATGTTACTCCTTTACCACATAACGGATGTCGCCCTAAGAAAAGACGTCGTATTTAATATGACTTTGATAAACAAAATTACTGAGTTAAATCAGACAGGAATAGAGGTATAGATGGCTCGAGGAACAGGAGCTGTATGTAAACAGTGTCGAAGAGAAGGCGCTAAGCTTTTCCTTAAAGGTGAGCGGTGTTTTTCAAGTAAGTGCTCCTTTGATCGCAGAAGTTTTCCGCCGGGACAACATGGTCAGAATCGGCGTTTTAAGCAGTCTGACTATGGTGTTCAGCTTCGTGAAAAACAGAAAGTTCGTCGAAGCTATGGACTTCTGGAAAGACAGTTTAGAAATACTTACGAGAAGGCTTCTTTTGAACGGGGAGTGACTGGTGAGAATCTGCTAGTCAGACTTGAGAGTCGTCTCGATATGGTTGTCTTTCGACTTGGTTTAGCATCATCATTGCGAATGGCTCGTCAGTTCGTCAATCATGGTCATTTTGAAGTGAATCGGAAGAAAGTTAATATACCTTCATATACTGTTAAATCAGGTGATGTAGTAACAGTAAGACCACAATCACGCAAACTTGAAGCTATCCATGAAGCGATGCGGCACAAACGCACCGAACAGATGGTTAGTTACTTGGCGCTTGATAAAGCAAAAATGGAAGGTGTTTTTCTCTCGCGTCCGAAACGAGAAGAAATTCCAGTAACTGGTAACGAACAGCTCGTAGTTGAGCTGTATTCACGTTAGTTGATATCGGAACCTATTTGGAGGTTATACCGGTATGAGTAGTCTTGGTTTTCAGATGCCGGACTCGATTGAAGTAGATCACGCTACATATTCATCAAATTACGGCAAATTTATTATTCAACCGCTGGAACGCGGATTTGGCATTACAGTAGGTAATGCCATGCGGCGCGTACTGCTGGCGTCTATATCAGGCGCTGCAATTACCAGCATGCGTGTTGATAATGTCCTTCATGAGTTTACATCAATACCTGGTGTTAAAGAGGATGTTACAGATATTGTTTTAGCGCTTAAGAGTGTTCGCGTCAAGACATTGGAAAGTCATGCAGTGAAAGCAAGAATGCATCTTGTTGGTCCAATGGTTTTAACAGCAGGAATGATCCAAAGCAATTCAAATGATTTGGAGATTCTTAATCCTGATCTCGTTATTGCTAATCTTAACGAAGATGCAGACTTTAATATAGAGCTTACTATTGAAAGCGGCAGGGGATATGTGCCTTCTGAAGAAAATCGTAATCATGATACACCTATAGGAACTATCCCCCTTGATGCTATATTCACTCCGATTGAGAGAGTTAATTTCAGTGTCGAAAATACTCGTGTTGGACAGAGAACCGATTATGAGAAGGTTATTCTTGAAGTTTTTACAGACGGATCAATAACTCCTGATGATGCATTAACTTATGCAGGAAAGATTATCAGAGATCATATTCAGCTCTTTATTAACTTCGAGGTTAAGCCTTCAGAAGAAGACAGCAGCGCTGAAACTGATGAAGAATTACTTAAGATCAGAAGGTTACTTAGGAAACCTGTTGATGAGCTTGAGCTTTCTGTGAGATCGGCTAATTGTCTTAAAGAAGCGAAGATAAGGACAATTGCTGATCTTGTTTCAAAGGATGAAAGTGAGATGCTGAAGTTTAAAAACTTCGGTAGGAAATCACTGAATGAACTAAACGAAATTCTACTTGAAAACGGACTTGATTTTGGTTTCGATGTAGATAAATATCTTGGATCTGATGCGAGGCGTAAGACTCCTCCCAACGATTCAGTTTAATCTGATGTAACACAATTGAGAATGCAGGATGCGACACCTTTACGATAAACCACATCTTAATCGCAGTAAAAGTCACCGCAAGGCATTGTTTGGAAATATGTCTGCAGCGTTGTTTCTTAATAAGCGAATTACCACAACCTTAGGCAAAGCAAGATTTGCCCGTCGTTTTGCTGAGCGAATGATTACTTTCGCTCGAAAGGGTGATGTTGCGGCACGCAGACATGTTTTGCGTTTTATTCAAAATAAAGATGCGATCAAAACACTCTTTGATGAACTTGGTCCGCACTTTAAACACCGCGAAGGTGGCTATACAAGGATAATTAAAATCGGATCGCGCAGAGGGGATGCTGCGCCGATGGCAATTATTGAGTTGGTCGGTTTCGATGACGCCGTCTCTTCAACGGCGCCTAAAAAAGACAGCAAATCAAAACTCAAAACTTCACAAAAGACAGCAGTTAGCGAAAAGAAGACAGAGAAAAAACGTAAAAAAACTGCTAAATCTGCTGAAGAAGTTGCAGCGCCTGAAACTACTGTTGATGCAGCGCCGGAAGAAATAAAAGGCGACACCGAAATTTCTGCTGAGAGTTCTGAAACTGCAGAAGAAATTGAAGCTTCTGATGAAGAAACAGTAAGTGATTCTACTGTAACCAATGAGCAGGAATCTGAAGAAAAGAAAGAAGATTCTGATAAATAAGCTTGAAGTTTGTGTAAATTAGTAGTAGAATTTAAAGGCAACTTATATTAATTATAAGTTGCCTTTTGATTATTTATAAGGAGTCAAAATGGATATTCGCGATTGGAAGAGACCACACGGAAAAGATTTGAAATGTCGTGGTTGGCTTCAGGAGGCGGCATTAAGGATGTTGCTGCATAACCTTGATCCTGAGGTGGCGGAAAACCGTGATGAATTGATAGTCTATGGTGGCACAGGTCGCGCCGCTCGCAGTTGGGAAGCTGCAGGCGCTATCGCGGAAAGCCTCATCAATCTTGCAGATGATGAGACTTTATTAGTGCAATCCGGCAAACCTGTTGGTGTTATCCCGACTCATAAGGATGCTCCGCGGGTTATAATCGCTAACGCTAATCTGGTACCACACTGGGCTAACTGGGATTATTTTCGCGGGCTTGAGAAGCAGGGTCTGATCATGTTTGGTCAGATGACTGCCGGTTCATGGATTTACATCGGTACTCAGGGCATACTCCAGGGCACTTATGAAACCCTTGCCGAACTGGCGCGTCGTCATTTCAATGGCAGTTTGAAAGGAACTCTCACCGTGACCGCCGGACTCGGTGGTATGGGAGGCGCGCAACCTCTTTCCATCACCATGAATGAAGGCGTCGCTCTGATAGCTGAGGTTGATCCTATTCGTGTCGAAAGACGCATAACAACCAAATATCTTGACAAATCCACAGAGAACCTTGATGAAGCGATCAACTGGGCTTTAGAGGCGAAAGATAATAAGCAACCATTGTCGATAGGTGTGTTGGCAAATGCGGTTGATCTGCTCGAAAAACTGGTTGAACGTAACATTACCCCTGACGTACTTACTGATCAGACATCCTCACATGATGAGCTTAATGGCTATGTTCCTGTAGGGATGAGTTTCGCTGAAGCGATGGATTTGCGAAAGAGCAATCCTGATGAGTATATCAAACTCTCATATCAGACGATGGTTAAGCATGTCGAGTACATGATCCAATTGATGGATCGCGGAGCTATAACCTTTGATTATGGCAACAACTTGCGCGCCCAGGCTGACAAAGCGGGAGCTAAACGGGCTTTTGATTTCCCAGGATTTGTACCAGCATATATTCGTCCTCTTTTTTGCCAGGGAAAGGGACCTTTCAGATGGGTAGCACTGTCCGGAGACCCTGAAGACATCTATAAAACCGACCGCAAAGTATTAGAGCTATTCCCAGAAGATGAGCCGCTTTGTCGCTGGATTCGCATGGCTGGCGAGAGGGTCGCTTTCCAAGGATACCCCTCACGTATCTGCTGGCTGGGTCTGGGAGAGCGTGATAAGTTTGGTCTTGCCTTGAACGAGATGGTTGCCAAAGGTGAAGTATCGGCGCCGATTGTCATCGGCAGAGATCATCTCGATTGCGGCTCAGTTGCATCACCTTACCGCGAAACGGAAGCTATGAAAGACGGCAGCGACGCCATTGCAGATTGGCCTGTGCTGAACGTAATTACTAACGCAGTATCTGGCGCAAGCTGGGTGTCATATCACCATGGAGGAGGCGTCGGTATCGGTTATGCTCTTCATGCCGGAATGGTGATAGTCTGCGATGGAACAACTGAGGCGGCTATTCGGTTGAAACGTGTATTATGGAATGATCCGGCTACAGGTGTCATTCGTCACGTTGATGCGGGTTACGAAGATGCAATTGAAACCGCTGACAGGCTGGGTGTTAAAATACCGATGCTTAAGAAATGAAAGTTCATACTGAAACACTAAACATAAACACCGAAGGATTTCCTGATATTATTGATCTGAGCGGAGACATCCGAAAGGTGTTAAGCAAATCAGGCATCAGGAATGGAGTAATGACTATCTTCGTCCCTGGTTCGACAGCGGGTGTGACAACAATTGAATACGAGCCAGGACTACTGAAAGACCTGCCTGCATTTTGTGAAAAGCTGACTCCGCGTGGAATTACTTACCAGCATGACGCAACATGGCATGATGGTAATGGTTATGCACACCTGTTGGCAGCTCTGTTCAAACCTTCATTGCAGGTTCCAATTGAGAATGGCAGTCTCACTCTCGGTACGTGGCAGCAGGTGGTGCTCACAGATTTTGATAACAGGCAAAGACAACGTAAGCTGATCGTTCAGGTTATGGGAAACGAGGAATAGCATTGACTACTAAAAAAGCAGATACTCCAGCGTTAAAGGAACTTACCAGATTCGATAAAAAGTTGATTGCCTGGGGAAAACGTATCGGTAAAAGAGACGGTGAACCCGGAATTTTCCTGGAGGGCATTAAGCTTATTGATGAAGCGGTTGCTGCCGGTCATCCACTTAAAAGAGCATGGTTTACTTCTGCTTTTATTGAAGGTTATCCAAGCTTGATAACAAAGCTAATCGAATCCGAATGTGAGGTAATACACGTTTCAGCACGCCTAATGAATTCCATAACATCACTTGATACACCACCCGGAATTACAGCGGTTGCATCTCAACCCGGTTTTATTCATCGCAAACCGGGCGATCCATTTTCGCTGATAGTTGCGGTAACACGTTTACAGGATCCGGGGAATCTTGGTGGAGTTTCGAGAACAGCGGATTATTTCGGAGTTGATGAGGTATGGTTGGGACCAGGATCTGTCGATCCATACAGCCCGAAGGCAATTCGTGGTTCTATGGGATCTGTTTTTCGAATGCCGATACTGAAGCCTAATGATTTCTCGCAGCGAATAAAAAAGTTTCAGCAGGCTGGCGCTGAAGTATGGGCTGCTGTTGTAGATGATGAAAATGCCGAACGAAAGGTTTCACCATCCGGATCGCGTATTATCATGGTTGGTGGAGAGAGCGCTGGAATTTGCGATAAACATCTAATGCTTGCGGATAAAAGGATTTGCATCCCCGGCGCACATCGGTCGGAGTCATTAAATCTCGCTGTGGCTACAGGAATTTTAATCTACAGCGCAACGTCTGGCAGGTTTTGATTCATGATCGGATTAGAGCGC
The DNA here is from genome assembly GCA_021734165.1 of bacterium. Taxonomy (GTDB): domain Bacteria; phylum Electryoneota; class AABM5-125-24; order Hatepunaeales; family Hatepunaeaceae; genus JAIPJL01. The sequence continues at coordinate 7,419 of JAIPJL010000013.1, forward strand.
CGCAGTGTGTCCTCGAGACCTTTGGAATATTATATGACTGTGTCATTCCGGTGAAAACCGGAATCCATAACCGCAACAATATTAAGTACTTAGCTTATCAAGATACCTGCCTTCGCAGGTATGACACCAAAAAGCAAGCAGAGAACATCTATCAAGTTAAAACTATTCACCGTTATATTCATTCCTTTTTTCCTCATCGGCTGTGGACAAACGCCAGAAGAGGCTTTGGAAAAGGGATTTCTGTTTTACGATGAAGGCAGCAAGGTCGAGGCATACCCTTATCTTGACAAAGCCTATAAGAGTGGAATTGAGCATCCGGAGTTGATAACCAGACTTGCCTTTTGCCGAATTGCCATAGATAAAGATCCATCCTCGGCAATCGTTTTGTTACAGGAAGGTGTGGTGAAATTTCCCAATTACGCTCCGATCTACGACTTGCTCGGTCTGATTGCCCAACAATATGGAGAAACAGAAGAGAATAGTAATCTACAGCAGGCAATATACTTCGCTCGCAAAGCGATTGAACTTGATCCCGACGACTTTGAGTTCATGAGTAATCTTGCGAGTTACCTGTTTTTGGCAGGAGATATGGATTCATCTTTAGTTTACTTTCAGCGAGCGCATGAGTTGAATACCGCTAATGAGGAAACAGTAAAACGAATAAGACAACTTGAACGGATTATAAGCCAAAAAGACAGCAATTAAAACTCTGTTTTTGTTGAATGAACAGCTTGATTATTTGTTATATAGCGTGGAATTTGTTACCTTGAGAATGATTGAAAATATTTCAACAAAACGAGGCTTTTGAAAAATTCGAAAATTCGGCATGTCATTTCCGCGAACGTGGGAATCTAAAAGAGCTAAGTACTTAAATATGAAACATCTATAGATACCTGCCTTCGCAGGTATGACACGAAAAGGTAATATTTCGAAAGTATCATAACAATAGACAATGGGGGGAGGAGGAACGGCAATGTTTAAAAATCAAATCAACCCGTTTCGGGTGTTAATAACATTAGTTTTAATCACTTTCTTGATAGCAGGCTGTGGTGGAAAGAAAGAGGTAGAAGAAGAGGTCGCGCATAAAATACCTGTCACTTATGAAGAAGTACCCCCCGGCGCCTTACCTGACGTCCCTGCCGAACTCGGCGGTGAAGGTTTTACCGGTGAAGGCTGGCAAACCGATGATGATCTTGTTTCATTTGCCGATCCGAATGCTGTTAAAGGCGGAACATTTATCTGGTCAACTATGGAACTCCCACCAACTACGCGTATGATCGGTAAAGATTGTAATCACGCTCTTATATCTATGATAACTGGAATGATATATCAGGGTATGATCGGTACTGATCGTAACACACTTGAAACCGGACAGGGTCTTGCCACGCATTGGCAAATTTCAGAAGATAAAAGGACGTTTCGTTTTCGCCTCAATCCTAAAGCAAGATGGGCTGATGGTAGTCGTGTTACGACTAAGGATATCATAGCCACATGGAAACTGCGCGTTGATCCTTCCATACTCTTTCCCTCTACTAACATTACTTTCGGATACTATGAGGAACCGATTGCTGAAAGTCCTTATATAGTCAGCGTTAAGACCACAGAGTTGAACTGGCGATTGTTTCTCTATTTCGGTGGTATGGGAATCCTGCCTGCCAAGTACATCAGCCATCTGAAGGGTTCAGATTATCTTAGAGAGTATCAATGGGAAATGCCTCCCGGCTCCGGTCCCTATGAGCTTAAAATGGAAAATATAAATAAAGGTGTTTCATGGACGGTTACGCGGCGTGATAATTGGTGGGGCGCTGATGATCCCGAAAATAAAGGCACATCGAATTTCGATAATATTAAATTCCTTGTAGTGCCTGAACCAAGATTAGAATTTGAGAAGTTTAAAAAGGGAGAGCTTGATTTCTATCTTGTTGGTCGTGCTCAATGGTGGATTGAAGAGACTGATTTTGATAATATCAAGCGTGGACTTATTCAAAAACGTCGCGTCTATAATGATGAACCACAGGGTATTTCAGGACTTGTATTCAATATGCGTAAACCGCCTTTTGATGATATTCGGATGCGTAAGGCTATGGTTTATCTATGGGATCGTAAGAAATTGATAGAGAATCTCTTTTATAATGAATATGATTTCATGGACAGCTATTATACAGGCAGCATTTATGAGAATCCTAATAATCCAAAGTATCGGTATGATCCCGATCTTGCTATAGAGTTGCTCTCCGAATGCGGATATACAAATCGCAACGAGCAGGGATTATTGGTTAATGCGAATGGCAATCCCCTGGAATTTGAACTTGCTTTTACAACCGGAATGGATCGAATTTGGACGGTATTTCAGCAAGATCTTGAGAAGATTGGTATAACCCTGAATCTTAAAGAAACCACACCTGCAACTAAATTCAAGATGGGCATGGAGCGAAAGTTCAAGATCGCTTTCCAGAGCTGGACAGGCTTGTTATATCCTAATCCGGAAACATCCTGGGCGTCATGGCTGGCTGACAGCATGAATACAAACAACTTTTCCGGTTTAAAGGATGACAGGCTTGATGAGCTTCTAACGGAATATAATGTCTGCTTTGATCAAAAACGTCGAGTTGAAATCATAAGGGAAATAGATGGTATTTTAATGCGGATTCAACCTTATGCTCTTGGATGGTATGGTCCATCGAGAAGAATGCTCTTCTGGAATAAATTTGGAATGCCGGAAGGTTATTGGCCCCGTACACTTGAATATTATTATGGGGTTCTCAATTACTGGTGGATTGATCCTGAAAAAGAGAAGAAACTTGAAGAGGCTAAGCAAGATCCATCTATTCAGCTTGAAGTAGGTGATGTTGAGGTGAAATATTGGCTTGAATGGAACGAAAAGCACGGCAGAAAGTACAAGTCTGAATTTTAATCCGGGAGTATAACTGAATGGGTGGCTTAACAAGCTATTTTGCGCGTCGTCTTTTATTGCTTATACCGACATTTATTGGTATAACGATTCTGGTTTTCACTATCATGCAGTTTGTGCCCGGCGGACCTCTTGAGCAGGAACTGCTTAAACTCCGCGCAGGTGGCGCAATGGGCGGTAGCGGTGGAATTGAAGGCGGTAAAGGGGGCAGTGGTGGATTTGAACCGATAGAAATTCCCCAGGACGCTCTGGATGAGATGAAGAAATTCTATGGACTTGATAAACCAATTCCGATACGTTATCTGAACTGGTTCTGGAACATTCTGCATCTCGACCTCGGTAAGTCTTATGTATATTCAGAACCGGTCTGGGATGTTATTAAAGCCCGCTTTCCGGTTTCAATATATTTCGGATTATTCGGTCTGATACTTTCCTATTCGGTCTGTATTCCGCTGGGAGTAATGAAAGCAGTTAAACATGGTTCCAAGTTCGACTTAGGAAGCAGTATTTTGGTTTTCGTAGGATATTCGACACCTGGCTGGGCTTTGGGAGCTGTATTAGTAGTTTTACTCGGTGGAGGCAGCTTCTGGGATGTTTTTCCTCTCGGTGATTTTCGCGCTGAAAACTGGGAAGGAGTTGCTGAAGGGATCAGGAACCTCTACTCAAATGAGGCTCAGCTCAAGTATGTTGGCAAACTTTGGAATGATCTGCCATTCGTGGTTCGTGCTCTCGATCAAATTCATCATACTGTTCTGCCACTATTTGCCTGGACGGTTGCCCAGTTTGCAATTTTGACAATGCTGATGAAAAACTCGCTAATGGAGAACCTTGGGCAGGATTATGTAAGAACCGCTTTCGCAAAGGGGCTGCATGAAAAGCGTGTGATCTTTGTTCATGCACTCCGTAATTCGCTTATTCCAATTGCAACCGGTTTAGGTCATGTGATCGGTATCATACTTGCCGGTTCATACCTGATTGAGAAGATGTTTAACATCAACGGTTTCGGACTGCTGGGTTTCAATTCACTTGTCAAACGTGACTATCCGATTGTACTTGGCACGGTAGTTATCGGCAGTCTTCTAAGGCTTACAGGAAACATTCTTTCGGATGTTTTCTATGCTCTCGTAGATCCTCGAATTCGGTTCAAGTAAGGTTTTCAAATGGCAGCTAAAAAAACAAGCAAGACAGGCTACAGTTCCGAATCAGTGATGAAAAAGCGGCTTCGTAAGTTTCGCTCTATCAAGAGAGGATACTATTCGTTTATCATCATTGTTTCGCTATATATAATTTCCTTCTTCTGCCCTTTGCTGATGAATTACAAGGCGTGGGTGGTGAAATACGACGGTAAACTGTACTTCCCGATAGCCAAATACAGAACGACGGAATTTTTCCATCAGGATATTCATGGCGAGATGCTGTTTAAAATTGATTACATGAAACAGCCGGGCATGTTCCTCGCCAAGCTGCATACAGGCAGCGATCCGGTATCTGAGTACTTAAATACCCAGTTGTCGCCGACTACCAAGGATTTGGCAAATCATTATCTATCATCACTATCTGTTCAAGATGAACTGCTTGAGGTTCTGAGGAATGACCTCGATAAGATAAGTCAAAAGAAGATAGATTTTGAAAACAAGGATTTTAGCTCTGAAGATTACAGGGCTGTAATTGACGATCTACAAAACAAAATAAACAACAATCCCCTTCCAGCCGATCTTTTTACTTTCACAATAAAACTACTTAGTGGTGAAGAGCCTGTTTACAAATATCTTAAGCGTGAATTTGCTTATGACACACGCAACAAACTTAGTGAATTTATCAATGCTGAGCCTTTAAGTCCTGAACTTCAGTCTTCACTCGTTGCAGATGTTCGAAGGATTCTTAAGGGTGAACTTATTTATAACGAAGAGCGCTTTGCCGGCATTAAACTGGTAAGTGGGACATATACTCTGTTAGAGAAAGCGAAGAAGGTTGAAGGCAAGGATCTGATTCGATTGAACAGACTGGTGCTCGGTGATGCATTCCGCAAGGAGATAGAGCTTGAAAGGATATACGGTGAGGCAAATTACCGTTTGCTTAAACAGCAATTAAAGGAAGAGAACGCCGGTAACTGGGCTTTGATGCCTTTGTATCCATACGGTCCTTACGAGAGCCTGCTTGTGCCAAACACCGAGCCGCCTAATCCTCCTTCGAGAGAGCATTGGTTTGGAACTGATGACAGGGGGCGTGACGTGTTCGTACGTCTTGCTTATGGTTTTAATGTCTCAATCTCCTTTTCGCTTTGTGTGCTTTTTATATCATACTTAATTGGTGTTTCAATAGGTGCTTCACTGGGTTACTTTGGTGGTAGGTATGATATAATTATGCAACGCTTCATTGAAATCTGGTCGGCATTGCCATTTCTCTATACCGTGATGATAATCAGTTCACTTGTCCAGCCAACTTTCTTCTTACTGGTTTTCATAATGATGTTTGTCAGTTGGATGGGGATGACCTACTTTATCAGGGGTGAGTTTTACCGCGAAAAGGCAAAGGATTATGTTCATGCTGCAATTGCGATGGGAGCTTCTGATTTTACGATTGTTTTCAAGCATATATTGCCTAATGCTCTGACTCCCGTTATCACTTTCGCGCCGTTTGCGGTTGTGTCGGGAATTGGTACTTTGGTTGGACTTGATTATCTCGGTTTCGGTCTGCCACCACCGACCGCATCATGGGGCGAGATGATCAGGCAGGGTATGGCGAACATATTCTCCTGGTGGATGGTCTTATTCACGTTCTCACTACTGTTTATGACATTGTTGTTGGTGGTATTTGTTGGAGAAGCAATAAGAGAAGCTTTCGATCCCAGGACGTTCTCAAGGTTGAGATAACGCAAGTTTGTAAATGCATCTGTTTCAGTAGGACAAACATTCCTGTTTGTCAGTTAAACGTTTTCACCTAACGGTGAATGACAAGTAAGAATACTTGTCCTACTGACGTCCATATTTAGATTTTAATCACATTTTTTCATAGATACTTAATGATTAAAGACGAAATACTCATTGAAGTCAAGGATCTGAAAACCTACTTCAAAACCGAAGCTGGACTTGCCAAAGCTGTTGACGGAGTGAGCTTTGATATCAGGAAAGGTGAAGTGCTTGGTATAGTAGGGGAATCAGGTTCCGGTAAATCAGTCACCGCTTTATCGTTGATTCGGTTGATTCCAAATCCTCCTGGCGATATTGTATCCGGTGAGGTGAATTATGATGGTCGCAATCTGCTTGGTATTCCCCTTGAGGAGATGTACAAAGTACGCGGTAAAGAGATTGCAATGATCTTTCAGGAACCGATGACTTCATTAAATCCTGTTTTCACAGTTGGTATGCAGGTTGAAGAGATCGTGCGCTATCATCACTTTGTGGATGAACACGGAGTATTTGATCATGCTGTAAAAATGCTTGAGAGCGTGGGGATTTCTCAGGCTGCCACGCGCATGAAGGACTACCCGCACCAGTTCTCCGGAGGTATGCGCCAGCGTGTGATGATCGCTATGGCTCTCGCCTGCGATCCGGCTCTTCTGATCGCCGACGAACCGACCACAGCTCTTGATGTTACGATCCAGGCGCAGATCATCGATCTGATGCTTACTCTTCAGGATAGACGACCGGGCGCTGCGATCATGCTGATCACCCATGACCTGGCTGTCGTGGCTGAAACCTGTCAAAGGGTGATCGTCATGTATGGCGGGATGATTCAGGAAATGGCTGACATAGAACCCTTATTTGAAGAACCGCTGCATCCATACACTCTTGGATTGCTCAAATCACTGCCGAGACCTGACATTCAGAAGCAGCACCGTCTTAATACGATTCCGGGCGTTGTACCAAGTATTCTCAACTTCCCTCCGGGCTGCAAGTTCTCCAACCGCTGTGAGAAAGCTTTCGCAAAGTGCACCCGAAGTGAACCAAAGCTTGAGGAAGTTAAACCCGGACATTGGGTAAGATGTCACCTGTTCACCGGTTCAGACCATGAATCAGGAGGTCAAGATGAGTAAAGGACAGAAGATAGTCCAGGTCAAAGACCTCAAGGTTCGCTTCCCTATTTTTGGTGGCGTCTTTCTTGGTAAGCTCGCTGAAGTTAAGGCGGTTGATGGTGTGACGTTTGATCTAAATGAGGGTGAAACGCTTGGATTAGTTGGTGAATCCGGCTGCGGTAAAACGACAGTTGGCAGAGCAATGATTAACATCCTTTATTTTACGGCACAGGATGTAACCATCGAAGGCGAGATTTTACTGCGAACCAAAAAAGGGGAAGTGGACGTAACTAAGCTTAAGTCAAAGAAAGCTATGCGTCCTTACCGCTCTGAGATTCAGATGATCTTCCAGGATCCATTCGCTTCACTGAATCCACGTTTGACCGTTGCTAAGATCGTCGAAGAGCCTCTGTTAATTCATACTAAGATGAACAGATCTGAACGCTTAGATCGTGTAGGTTGGCTGCTCGAAAAGGTTGGCTTGAATCCTGAGCAGGCTGAACGTTATCCACATGAGTTCTCCGGTGGTCAACGTCAGCGTATTGGTATTGCACGGGCACTTGCTACGAATCCGGAAGTTATCATTGCCGACGAGCCTGTTTCTGCTTTGGATGTATCTATTCAGGCACAGGTTATCAATTTGCTACAGGACTTACAGGATGAATTTGGTCTGACTTTCTTGTTTATTGCTCATGATCTGTCGGTTGTCGAGCATATTTCGCAGCGGATTGCTGTAATGTATCTCGGAAATATCATGGAGATCGGACCGGCGGATTTGGTATATAAACAACCGTTGCACCCATATCCAAAGGCATTATTATCTGCGGTTCCGCTGCCGGATCCTAAAGGAGCCAAGAATCGTGAACGAATCATTCTGCACGGTGATGTGCCTTCACCGTTGCGTAAACCATCCGGTTGCGGTTTCAGGACACGCTGTCCGATTGCGAAACCAGACTGCGCCGAACGAGTACCGGAATTAAGGGATGTCGGAGACGGCAGGAAAGTCGCCTGTCCGTATGTCTGATATTTAATGTACAGTATCCCTTCCTAAAAATGAGGAAGGGATACTCGTTTATGACAAAAATCTTCTCAATACTGCAACGATCCTTTAAAAGTGTAAAAAATTTTAAAAATCTCCCCAAAGTGTCCTACATCACACCGTTTCTCACCAGATTTGTTAACTTAAATATGGCAATTACTTGACATTTGAGGACGGTCTTATCATATTATAAATGATGAGAAATCTCCAATTGTCATCATGCAGTTGTAAATGCAGTTTATTTGGTAGTTTACATTAATTTCACACCTTCAGAGGGTAGAACGATGAAATCTACAAAGTACGGCTTACACATCATACTCTTTTCTTTTCTGCTGATTTCCTTTTCACATGCGGGAATTCTCCGTGTTCAGGACGACTACGAAACCATCCAGGGAGCTATCGACGCTTCTGAGGATGGCGATACCGTGCTGGTTGAACCGGGGACATATCTGGAAAATCTTGATATTCCTGATCACAGCATTGTGCTTGCAAGCCAATTTCTTTTCAGCGGTGATGAGCAACATATTACCAACACTATAATCGATGGTGATAGCGATGGTCGGGTGATCCTTGTTCATCGTTACGATGACGGCTTTGTAGCTATCATAGGATTCACTGTTCAAAATGGTTATGACACAAATGGAGGAGGAATTTATACATCCCGAAAGCAAACGCAAATTCGTAACTGTATTATCTCTAACAATGAAAGCCGTCGGGATGGCGCTGGAATATGTGGTAATTACACATCGGATTTTACTATATCAGATTGCATCATTACTAATAATACCGCTGGAGCGTGGGGTGGAGGTTTAGAGTGCAACGGGAGGTTTAGTATTACAAATTGCATAATTCAAAATAATCAGGCTGAATTAGGAGGATGTGTATTTGCAAATGGCAACAACTCACCGTGGATAATTGGATCGTTAATAACCGGTAATTCTGCTGAAAGAGGAGGTGGTATTTACTGTAATGGATGGGCGACTGTACATATGGATCATTGCACAACAACCAACAACAGCGCAAGTGATGCCGGAGGCGCTGTATATTGCGCTGCTGCAGGAGAAATTATTGCAGAAAACTCCATTTTCTATTCTAACGAACCGGATGCCGTTTCATTTAATGCTGAAAGTTACGAAAATCTTGCTGTGTTCAGTTATTGCGATGTTGAAGGTGGAACGGTAAGAATGTATAATAACGACAATGGCGAGATTCGCTGGGATGACAGCAACATTGAAGAAGACCCATTATTTACAGATCCAGACAACGCTGATTACCATTTAACTGAAGACAGTCCCTGCATCGACGCCGGTGATCCTGACGCCGACGCGGATCCCGATGAAACCCGTGCCGATATGGGAGCATATTACCATCCAAGACGTGATGAAGTGCTCAATGTTCCCGACGACTACGAGACCATACAGGCAGCTATAGATGCTGCCGAGGACGGTGATATTGTGCTGGTTGAACCCGGTACTTACACCGAAAACATCGACTTCAACGGCAAGAACATTACCGTTGCCAGCCTTTATCTGAATGATCCGGATGAAGACATCATTGACGAAACGATCATCGATGGTGATGGTGATGGGAATGTGGTGCGCTTCATGAGTGAGGAGACAGAAAGAGCCGTTTTAATTGGTTTTACTATTCAGAATGGGCATCATCAAACAGGTGGTGGTATAAATGGAGAGGGTTCTTCACCTACCATCGCAAGATGCAAGATTATCCAGAATGATGCAAATTATGGAGGAGGAATATTTTTTTCAGAAGAATCTGCCCCGGTCATATCATATTGTGAAATACTTGGTAATACGGCTATTGAGGGTGGAGGGATTATGCTTAACAACTGTCAGGAAGCTCAAATAGATCATTCTGTCATTGCGCTTAATTCTGAAGTTAACGATGGGGGAGGACTTGCTTTGTATAGGTGTGAATCAATGGATATCGATCATTGCCTGATTACATATAATTTCGCTCGTAATGGTGGAGGAGTATTTGCTTCAGAGTCTCAAATACGCTTCAGCAATTGTACAATTGTTAACAATCGAGCGCTCACCGGAAGAGGTGGTGGGATTCATAGCGATGGTGATGCGCAGGTAGATTTCAGCAATACCATTATCTGGGACAATGCGCCTGCACAGGTGTATGCTGAGGGTGATGATTTTATTAACCGCTTCTCTTACAACGACGTTGAAGGCGGCGAGGACGATATTGAAACCAACGGTGATGGCACATTTGCCTGGGGTGGCGGTAATATCAACGATGATCCGGAGTTTGTTGACGCCGGACACGGTGATTACCATTTAACCGAAGACAGCCCTTGCATTGACACAGGCGATCCGGACTCCCCCGAAGATCCCGACGAAACCCGCGCCGATATGGGCGCTTATTATTTTCATCAGCAGTACGAGGGGAATGAGTTCACAGAACATAATATTGATGACGATTTTGGTCGAGCAGAATCGGTTTATGCAATAGATATCGACAGTGATGGAGATATTGATGTATTAGGAGCTGCGGCTGATGCAAGTGAAATCGCTTGGTGGGAGAATGATGGTGATGAAGGTTTTGAGAAACACACAATAAAAGATGAATTTGGATATGCTTACTGTGTTTATGCCTCGGATGTGGATGATGATGGTGATATTGATGTGCTCGGAACAGCGTTAACAGGTTCTACCGTTTCATGGTGGGAAAATGACGGAGAGCAGGACTTCACGGAGCATGTAATAGATAATGAGATTAGCTATCCTTCGTCAGTTCTCACGGCAGATATCGATGAGGATGGAGATGTTGATGTTATAGGAACGGCAAGCAGATCAGATGAAATCATCTGGTGGGAGAACGACGGAGATCAAAACTTCGAAAAGCATATTATCACAGATAATTACGATGGAGCACATGATGTCAGACCTATCGATCTTGACAATGATGGAGACTGGGATTTAGTCAGTATTGGTTATGAAGGTGATTGTCTTACCTGGTGGGAGAATGACGGTGATCAGGAATTTACCAGGCGAGATATTGCAGATGATTTTGATGGAGCCATAGACCTGGATATAGTAGATCTGGATGCAGACGGTGACATTGATATTATCGGAACCGCATATGATGGCGCCGAAATTACCTGGTGGGAGAATGACGGTGATCAGAATTTCTCTGCTCATAATATCATAGATGATTTCAGTGGAGCGGTGGCGGTTCATTGTGCAGATTTAAACGGCGACGGTGACATAGATGTAGTCGGAGCAGCAGAGGGTGCAGATGAAATAATCTGGTGGGAGAATGATGGTGATGAGAATTTCTCTGATCGTCTCATTTCAGATAGCTTTGATGGTGTTAGAAGCATATATGTCTCAGATATAGATTCAGACGGTGATTTTGATATTATTGGCGCATGTAGAGGAGCTAATGCAATCACCTGGTGGGAGAACGACCTTGATCCGCCTCAACCGGAGATTGAAGTTAATCCTATGTCGCTTGAATTTGGTGAAGTCTCAGTTAATGAATCGGAAGATCTTACTTTCACGGTTATCAACAACGGTGACGAGAATCTCACGGTTGAAGGCTTTGCTGTCGAGGGTGAGTATTTCGAGATAAGCAATGAAGACGGATTTATGCTCCGACCTAATCAAAGGACAACAAGAACTGTCACTTTTGCGCCAAGACAAGCCGGTGAGTTCGAGGGAATTGTAATTATTATAAGCAACGATCCTAATAATGCTGAATTTGAGGTTGAGCTTTCAGGTATTGCGCTGCCGAATATCGAGTTTACCCAGCATAATCTCGATACGGGATTTAACGGAGCTTATTCCGTTTTTTCATTTGATCTTGACAACGACGGTGATATTGATGTTCTTGGCGCTGCTTATAGCGATGATGAAATATCCTGGTGGGAAAACGATGGTAACAGGAATTTTTCACATCACTATATAACTGAAGCTTGCGATGGCGCCCAGAGCGCTCATGCTGCGGATATCGATGGTGATGGTGATATTGATGTGATTGGAGCTTCAAACAGGGACAATTATATATCCTGGTGGGAGAATAATGGCAATCAAAATTTCTCCGAACACACTATCATTAATAATATTGATGGTCCAACTTGTGTTCTTGCAGTAGATATTGATAGCGATGGTGATACGGATGTTTTGGGTTTATCAGAGGATGATGGTGAAGTTCTTTGGTGGGAGAACGATGGTGATCAGGAATTTGAAAGACATCTGATTGCAAATAATTACCCACAAGCTTCTGCTGTCTGTGCAATCGACATAGATGAAGACGATGATATGGATATACTTGGTACATCCCCCGGTAGTAATTGCATTACCCTGTGGGAAAATGACGGTGATCAGGACTTTTCAAGGCATGATATTGCGAATAATTTTGCCTACGCCATTGATGTTTGCGTCGAAGATATTGATTCAGACGGTGACATAGATGTAATTGGAGCATCTTATACCAATAGTACAATCACCTGGTGGGAAAATGATGGCGATTTAAATTTTGACAGTCATCTTATCACTGACGATTTTAGCGGTGTTAGATCAGTTGTATGTGCAGATGTTAATAATGATGGAAATATTGATGTGCTCGGAGCAGCTTATGCGGGAGATGAGGTCACCTGGTGGGAAAATGACGGTGATGAGCAATTCGAAACTCACAACATCGCAGCGAACTTTGGTCGCGCCATAGATGTTTATGCTTCTGATTTGGATTCAGATGGTGATATTGATGTGGTTGGAGCTGCGAATAGCTCTGATTATGTCACCTGGTGGGAGAGCAACCTCGACCCGCCCTTGCCGAGTATTGCTGTTCAACCGCAGGAATTGAATTTTGAAGAAGTGGATGTTGATAATCATTCGGAGCAGGTCTTTACCATTGCAAATGATGGTGAGGATGATCTGATTATTAGAGATATATCGATTGAAGGTCTTTATTTCGATGTCGAGTTCGAGGAAGAATTTAACCTTGAAGTAGAAGATGAAGTTGAAATTACCGTTAGTTTTTCACCCCGAATGGGAGGTGAATTTACAGGAACAGTTACAATCACATCTAATGATCCGCGCAACCGCGAAGTTGAAGTAGCGCTAACGGGAGTTGGCGTCAGGGATGATGAGATCGAATTTACTGAGCATGTTATTAATAATTCTTTTAGGCGCGCCTATTCCGTTTTTTCTATTGATGTTGATGGAGATGGTGATATTGATGTTCTTGGAGCTGCCAACAGAGATGACGAAATCGCCTGGTGGGAGAATGATGGCAATGAAAACTTCGCAAAGCATTCGATTTCTGAAAATTGTAATGGCGTTATGAGTGTATATGCTGCGGATGTTGATGGTGATGGTGACATTGATGTACTCGGAGCTGAATACACTGATGATGAAGTAATTTGGTGGGAGAATGATGGTGATCAGAATTTTACAGAGCGCATCCTCAGTAACGAAAAAAATGGTCCAACATGCGTGCTTGCGAAAGATATTGACAGAGATGGAGACCTTGATATACTTGGAACAGCTTACAATGATGATGAAATTATCTGGTGGGAGAATGATGGTGAACAGGACTTTACAGAACATATAATCACAAATAATTATGACCAGACTTTCACCGTTGATGCTGCTGATCTCGACGAAGATGGAGATACAGATATACTTAGTACATCTTATGGCTCGGATTGTGTTACCTGGTGGGAAAATGACGGAGATCAAAACTTTTCAAGGCATGACGTTTCGAGCGATTTTGACGGTGCCTGGTCAACTTTTGCCACAGATTTGGATTCAGACGGTGACCTTGATATAGTTGCATCAGCTTACACCGGTAATTTGGTAACCTGGTGGGAGAATGACGGTAATGAGAATTTTAACGCTCATAGCATCGCAAATAATGTACAAGCCAGGTCAATTACTTACGGAGATATAGATGTTGATGGTGACATAGATATAATTGGGGCCGTATATGGAAGTGATGAAGTAGTCTGGTGGGAGAATGATGGTGATGAGAATTTTTCTATGCACAGCATAACAGATAGCTTTGATAACGCTATAGATGTTTACGTGTCAGATATTGATTTAGATGGTGATCTTGATATACTCGGAGCAGCTTACGGTGACGGTGAAGTGACCTGGTGGGAAAACGGTCTAAATCCTGAAACACCCGATATTGTTGTTGATCCGATGGAATTGGATTTTGGCGCTGTGGATCCTGAAGATGATGGATCTGTGATGTCTTTTACTATTGGAAATAATGGTGCGGGTGATCTGATAATAAGCAACATTCTAGTTGATGGTGATTATTTCAGTGTAGATTTTGAAGATCAATTTGTTATTGAGGCAGACGAAGAGGTAGAGATAACAGTTATTTTCACTCCCGAAGAAGAAGGTGAATTTACGGGCGTTGTTACCATATTTTCCAACGATCCGGATGAGCGTGAAATGGAGGTCGAACTTACAGGGACAGGTGTCGTACATGTTGAGATCGGATTTACAGAACATGTGATTGATAACGATTTTGATAGTGCATTCTCGGTTTTTATTATTGATGTTGACAGTGATGGTGATATGGATGTATTGTGTGCAGCAATTAGTAACGATCTAATCGCCTGGTGGGAGAATGATGGTGATGAGGATTTCACGAGACATCTCATTACTGAAAATTTCAGTTCCGATTACTGTATTTACGCTGCGGATATGGATAATGATGATGACATTGATGTATTAGCATCTGACTATCGCGGTGATGCAATCATTTGGCTTGAGAATGATGGTGAACAGAATTTCGAAGATCATATTATAACTGACAATTTTGATGCTCCATGGACTGTTATAGCTACAGATCTTGATGATGATGGAGATATTGATGTTTTGGGTACTGCAAGTAGAGACGACGAAATAACCTGGTGGGAGAACGATGGCGACCAGAACTTTGATGAGCATATCATTTCAGAAAATTATAATACTGCATATGGTGTTTATGCGGTTGATATCGATGACGACGGAGATACAGATATACTTAGCACTGCTAACGAAGATCACTTAATTACCTTATGGGAGAATGACGGTGATGAAAATTTTGATACTCATAATATTCAAAATGACTATAACGGTATTAATGAAGTAATTGCTTCTGATATTGATTCAGATGGCGACATAGATATACTTGGAGCAGCATTCAATGATGACAAAGTAGTCTGGTTTGAAAATGATGGTGAAGAAAATTTTTCTGCTCATGATATCGCAGAAAATTTTGATTTTGTCAGAGCAGTTTTTTGTGCTGATTTGGACAATGATGGAGATATTGATGTGATCGGGGCTGCTGATAGTGGATATGAAGTAACCTGGTGGGAGAATGATGGTGATGAGAACTTTACTACTCACAATCTAATAGATAATTTTGATGGCGCTGCTGATGTCTTTGCAGGAGATATTGACTCAGATGGTGATATTGATATTGTAGGAACGGCATTTAGAGATAATACGATCACCTGGTGGGAGAACGACCTCGATCCCGATATACCGGGAATAGCGATAGATCCTCTTTCACTTGACTTCGGTTCTGTAAATATAAATCAGAGCGAAGCACAGTATTTTAACATCCTTAACGAAGGTGATAATGATCTCACTATAACCGATATTTCAGTTGAAGGTGATTATTTCTATGTTAACTTCCCAAATGAATTTAGCCTTGAATCTCAAGAGGATGTAAATGTTAGAATAACGTTCACACCTGAAGCTGCTGGTGAGTTCGAGGGTGTTGTGACCGTTTCTTCGGATGATCCCCACAACAGAGAAATAGAGATTGAACTTAGCGGCGCCGGTACAACCGCAATAGAGTTTACTTATCACCTCGTTGATGGTGATTTTAGTGGTGTTTACGACGCCGTTTCGTGCGATCTGGACAGCGATGGTGACATTGACATTATAGGCGTTGCTAACCAGACAAGTGAAGTAGCCTGGTGGGAAAATGACGGCGCTCAGAATTTTAATCAACGCGATTTACAGGGTGAAACAGATCGTCCGACCAGTCTGTTTGTCGAAGATATCGATGGTGATGAGGATATAGACGTGTTTGTATCACACCGCGGTGGAATAGCCTGGTGGGAAAATGACGATAACCAAAGATTTGAAGAGCATGTGCTGGACAACGAGTTTCTGACCGCAGGTTCGGTTTACGTTTTC
Source organism: bacterium (assembly GCA_021734165.1). Classification (GTDB taxonomy): domain Bacteria; phylum Electryoneota; class AABM5-125-24; order Hatepunaeales; family Hatepunaeaceae; genus JAIPJL01. The sequence continues at coordinate 23,561 of JAIPJL010000013.1, forward strand.
GATATAGATTCTGATGGTGATATGGACGTGATAGGTGGATCTTCTTTATCCGATGGCGGTATTGCCTGGTGGGAAAATGACGGCGACGAAGACATGCAAAAGCATATCGTTTATACCGGTGTAGGAGGAATTACCTGCGTTTACCCGGTTGATATTGATAATGACGGTGATATCGATATACTTGCCGGATCTACGAGAACTGAGGATGCAATTACTATCTGGGAGAATGATGGTGAAGAGAATTTCGAGAAACGTGTCGTTGCTGATGATGATTTCCGTCGCACACGCAGCGTCAGAGCAATTGATCTTGACGTTGATGGTGACCTCGATATTGTAGCAGCAGCAGATATTAACGATAGGATCGCCTGGTGGGAGAATGATGGCGAGCTGAATTTTGAGCGACACATAGTAACTGATGATTTCGAATATGCTAATGATGTTTTTCCCGCTGATTTCAATTTTGATGGTAATATTGATTTAGTAGGTGTTGCACGTAATGATGATAAAGTATCATGGTGGGAAAATGATGGTGATATGAATTTCACGGAAACTGTTATTGCAAATGATTTCGAAGATGCAAGAGCAGTTTATGTAGATGATATTGACCTTGATGGTGATTATGATTTTGTTGCTGTAGCTAATGATTTAGACGATATTGCCTGGTGGGAAAATAGCCTTGACCCGCCAGCGCCTCGTATTACGGTTGATGAAAACCAACTTGATTTTGGTGAGATTGACGAGGGTGATTCAGGGGAATTATCATTGACCGTAACAAACATCGGTAATGTTACACTGACAGTCAACGAATTGATTATAGATGGTATATACTTCGACGTGAATTTTGGTGGTGAATTTGATCTTGAAACTGATGAAAGTCGTGAATTTACTGTGACATTTTCTCCGGATGCTTCAGGTATGTTTAACGGAACGTTGACTATTCAGTCAAATGATCCGCATCATAGATTTGTGACAGTTACACTTGTCGGCTTAGGTACTGGTGGTGTATCATTTGAAGAACATTTGATCGATGGTGGATTTTCAGGCGCTTATTCGATAAATGTTGGTGACCTCGATGATGACGGAGACCTGGATCTGGCTGGTGTAAGCCGAGCAAATAATCTGATTGCCTACTGGATAAATGATGGCGAGGAGGATTTTGAGAGAACTCTACTTTCTAATGAATTACAAGGTCCATCGGATGTTAGCATTGAGGACTTTAACAGCAACAGGGAAAGAAAAGATATATTTGTTACACTGGAAACTGAGGATAGAATAATTAGATACGAGAACCGAGGTGACAGTTTCAGAGACAGAGTTGTTGAGGGTGATTTTGATAGTCCTCGCTGTATAAAAGCAGGCGATCTTGATAAAGACGGTGATATTGATATTCTGGGAGCATCATACAGAGCTGACGGTATAGTCTGGTGGGAAAATGATGGGGATGAAAACCTGACGAAGCACACTGTCTATAGTGGTCGTGCCGGGACTTCATCAGTGATGTACATTGATCTTGATAATGATGGCGATTTTGATATTCTTGCCGGCTCAACATCCGGAAATGATGCGATTACCTGGTGGGAAAATGACGGTAGTCAGGAATTTGACCGACATACTATAGATGATGAATTTGGTGATACGCAAGCAGTCAATGCCGCTGACCTCGATGGTGATGGTGATATAGATGTGCTCGGCGCTTCAAGCCTCGACAGTGAAATCGCCTGGTGGGAGAACGATGGTGATCAGGGATTCGAGAAGCACACAATCCAGGATAACTATTCGTTTGCTATCGATATAGCCACTGCTGATTTTGATTGTGATGGTGATATTGATTTATTAAGCGCTGCGAAAAATGGTAATGAAATTACCTGGTGGGAGAATGATGGTGATGCAAGCTTTGCCAGACGTACGCTCTCGAATGACTTTGACGGAGCCAACCGGGTACGAGCGGTTGATCTTGATCAGGATGGTGATATTGATATTGTTGCGGTAGCTGAGGATGATAACGACGTCACCTGGTGGGAGAACGGATTTAATCCTGCTGTCCCCGATATTACTGTACAATCAAATTCAATTGATTTCGGTGAGGTTGATGAAGGCGATTCTGAAACCATGTTTTTAGGAATATCTAATGAGGGTGAAAATGACCTGATCATCTCTGATATCATAATGACCAACGATGATTTCAGTGTAGATATGGAAGATGAGATAGTTGTTCAACCGGATCAGTTCTATATGCTGTCTGTAACATTCGCACCGGAAATGGAAGCCGTTATTGACGGTGAGATGATTATTTTCTGCAACGATCCGGATGAACCGGAATTATATATACAAGTTATTGGTGAAGGAACCGGTTGGCTTATTTTTGTTGAACACTTAATTGATGACGATTTTAATGCTGCCCGTGCTATCGAGGTTATCGACATGGATGGTGATGGTGATATTGATGTTGTAGGCGCTGCATCGGCAGCAGATGAAGTAGCCTGGTGGGAGAATGATGGTGAACAGAATTTCCGCCGTCATGCTATTGATGATAATTATGTAGGAGCGTTGACGATATTCCCGATAGACGTTGATGGTGACGGTGATATAGACGTCGTAGGTGGTTCAACTCAGATTGATGACGTCAGTTGGTGGGAGAACGATGGCAATGAAGATTTCAGACATCATAATATAGCGAACAACTTCGATGGCACAAGCTGGGTCAGCGCTGATGATGTTGATAGTGATGGTGATATTGATGTACTTGCCTGCGCACAGAACTCTGATCAAATAGCCTGGTGGGAAAATGATGGGGCTGAGAATTTTAGTCGTCATATTGTAAATAGAGGATTTAATTATCCTCGATTTATAGGCACTTCCGATCTTGACAGCGACGGTGATGTTGATATTATTGCCTGTGCGAGATCCGGTGATGACCTTGCCTGGTGGAGAAATCAGGGTCAAGAGAATTTCTCTATGCATTATATAGACGAAAATGAGATAGATGGAGCATGTAACGCTTTCTGCATCGATATGGATGAAGATGGTGATATTGATGTGCTTGCCGCAGCAAATATAGGTAATCAGGTTTTGCTCTACCTAAATGACGGAGATCAGAACTTTGACAAACGCATCATCGACAATAATTTTATCTACGCCAGACGCGTTAGCGCTATTGATGTTGACTATGATGGTGATTTGGATATAGTCGGAGCAGCACAGTCCAACGATGTTACCTGGTGGGAGAACAAAGATTTCGAATTTGTAAAGCATCATATCTCACGCGACTACGACGGCTCAATTACCGCAGTAGCCATTGATATGGATGGTGACATGGATGTTGACGTCGTAGGCGCAGCGCATCACGTGGATGCTGTCACCTGGTGGGAGAGTACTTTAAATCCCATGGATAATATTATCGAAACGGATCGCGATACGCTTGATTTTGAGAATGTAGGTGTGTTCAGATCAAAAAATGATACCCTGATTATCCGCAATACCAGTGACTGGGAATTGATTATCAACGACATCACTACCAGCAATGACTATTTCATGATTGAATTTGACCAGGCGATACATATTCCAGGACATGATTCCGTTCAGGTTCCGGTTACTTTCGCACCCTGGGAAGTGGGTCAGGCAACCGGGATTATGACAATCTTCACCAACGACCGCATCAACCGTGAGAAAACCGTTGTGATGATCGGTGAAGGTGTGATTGAAATGGAATTTACTGAGCATACGATTGATGATGCATTTGAAGAACCGAATAATGTCATCTCAAGCGATGTAGATGGAGATGGGGATATGGACGTAATAGGAATTGCTGATACAGACGACGAATTAGTTTGGTGGGAGAATAACGGTGAACAGGAATTTTCAAGACACTTGATCGCCGATGATCTAAACATTGCAAGAGCTTTATTCTCGACGGATTTGGACAACGATGGTGACGTTGATATTTTGACAGGGGACCATAATAACCTATATTTCTGGGAGAATGATGGTGATGAGGAATTCACCCGTCAAAGAATTTGGAGATATTATGTAAGTTGTATTTATGCTGTTGATCTTGATGAGGATGGTGATATGGACATTATATGCATTCAGGCAGGTGACGATATATATTGGTTGGAAAATAATGGGGAACAGGATTTCAGTGAGCACTTATTGTATTCAGAATTCCCTAACACTGAATCTTTCACTGTAGATGATCTTGATGCAGACGGTGACTTTGATGTTATTGTAATATCAGATGATAGGGACAATAAAGTTGCCTGGTTTGAAAATGATGGTGATGAGACCTTTACTTTACACGCTATTAATGAAGATATGAGTGAACCGCAAGGTGCACACACAATTGATCTGGACTCTGATGGTGATATCGATGTACTGGTGACTGATACTCGAGAAGGTGATGTAATATGGTTTGAGAATGACGGAAACGAGAATTTTGAAAAAATCACAATAGACGACGATTTAGAAGGTGCACATTCGATAAATGCAGGTGATTTTGATTGTGATGGTGATATTGATGTTGTTTGTTCTTCGAGAACAATAGATGACATTGTTTGGTATGAAAATAATGGCTGGCAGAATTTTAACAAACACGTTATCAGGGATGACTATATTGGATCTAAATGTGTAATTCCTGTCGATATTGATGGTGATTATGATCTTGATATCTTAGGTTCTGCACATGGTATCAATGAAGTCACATGGTGGGAAAATCCGACCGATCCACCGCCGCCTCACCTTACAGTCGAACCCGAATCATTTGATTTTGGTGAAACGAGTCTTTTCGATCCGGTTGAAAGATTTATCACTATTTCAAACGACGGTGACCACAGTGTCAGGATGATCAACGTCTCGAACACGGATGACAGGTTCATCATTGATTTCGACGGTCTGTTCTCGCTTCCTCCCCACGAAAGCGCTGAAATAAACATTACCTTCCTGCCTGACACCGCCATCGCTTATTCGGATGTTATTACGGTTACATCCAACGATCCGTCCGTCAGGAGAACGACGATCCCCATGACCGGAACGGGCATCCTGCCGGATACGGATGTTGATTGGACAAGGCATGATATAATAGAAGATTACAGAGATCCACGCAGCATTCATTATTCAGATATTGATGGTGATGGAGATATCGATTTTATGGTCGCGTCTTATGCGGGTGCTGATATATCATGGTTTAAAAATGATGGTGAAATGAATTTTGAAAGACATAGTATTTCTGATAATTTTAGAGGTGCAAATTCTGTCTATTCAATAGATATTGATTTGGATGAAGATATGGATATTCTTGGTGCAGCACAGAGTGATGATGAAATTGCCTGGTGGGATAACGATGGTGAAGGAAATTTTGAAAAGCGGGTTATAACCGATCAGTATTCTTCGGTATCCTTTGTAATGGGTATTGATCTGGATATGGATGATGACATCGATTTGATCAGCGGATCCAGTCCAAATAATGTGTTAACTTGGTGGGAGAATGATGGTGATCTGAACTTTGAACAGCATGACGTTGATGATGAGTATACAGGATGTATGGATTTAATGCCGGTTGATATTGATAGTGATGGCGATTATGACCTGTTGGCAGCATCACCAAATATTAGCATTGCCTGGTGGGAAAACGATGGTAATATGAACTATGGTGAACGACAAATTATAGATGAAGATTTCACTGATGCTAGGAGAGTTTTCGCTGCTGACCTTGATAATGATGGCGATATGGACATAATGGGTAGTTCTGTTAATCGTCATGAAGTTGCCTGGTGGGAAAATGATGGCGAGCAGCACTGGACTAAACATTTGCTGCGAGATAATTTAGATTTTGCCTATGGTTTATTAGCTGTTAATCTCGATCTTGATGAGGACATTGATATTATAATTTCTGCAGAGGGCAACGATCTGATTCACTGGTGGGAGAGTCTCGATGGTGAATATTTCATGGATAGGATTGTAGATTCAGATTATCAAGGGGCTTATAAGTTTGTATGTCCTGACTTAGACCTTGATGGTGATTATGATATTATCTGCCTTGGTGATGGAACTATTTCCTGGTGGGAGAACGGATTTGATCCCGGCATTCCCGACATTGATGTTGATCCGCGTGAACTCGACTTCGGTAATGTTTGGATTGATGAGAGCGCAGATCTGACACTAACGATCTCCAACGAAGGCAGAGAAGACCTAATCGTCTCGGAAATTACCGTCGGAAATGAAGTATTTACAACGGACTTTGGAGATGAGGTTACGCTTCGCACAGATGAAAACATTGAAGTAACAGTTACTTTCACACCGGGCGCCAACGCCGAGTTTAGTTCCGAGTTAGTCATTTTCAGCAACGATCCCAACGAAACTGAAATTCATGTAAGTCTTGAAGGAACAGGCTTCTCTAACAATCCGCCCGAAGTTATTAGAGAGATTGGATTACAGGTTAAAAACGAGGACTTTGCGCGCTATACTGTAGCTGATCTCGATACGGTGTTTTTCGACCCCGACGAAGACGAGCTTGAATATTCGGCGGAGAGCGCCAATGAAAACCTGATCGTCGAGATTGATGACGCAAACAGACTCTGGCTATCAGTAGTTCACGACTGGAACGGCAGAGCTACGATCACGCTTCTCGCTGATGATGGGCATGAGATTGAACGAGACCGGGGACCTGTACGCGTTCTGCGAGGTTTCAGTAGTACAAGTATTCCTGCTTGTCAGGGAGATGTTTCGGTTTTGACAAACAAGAATCCACTGGTTAGTGGACAAGTTGTTTGTCCTACTGACATAGTAGGCGAATCAAATACTTATGACCGCCAATTGAGAGGTTTGGGGAGAGTTTCTATCGGCGGAGTATCCAATCCCAGTAGGACAAGTATTCCTGCTTGTCAAGAAGAGGCTTCAGTTTTGACAAACAAGAACCCGCTGGTCAGCGGACAAGTTGTTTGTCCTACTGACATTGAGCGAGAATCAAATACACACATACGTCAATTACGAGGTTCGGGGAGCGCCGGTGTTTCTGCCGAAGACGTATCCATAGATGTCAATTTCGGCGAAATAGACTTTTCTTCCGGCGATCTACGTCCGCGACGCGATGCTGACGTCGGTTGGGAATTCGATATCTTAGTCCGCCCTGTGCCAGATACGCCTGTTTGGGAAGAAGTACCCGATGAAGTCGAGGTTGACGAAGGTGAAGCCATTGAGTTCACCGTTCACGCTTCGGATGCTGACGGTGATGATCTAAACATTGATGCATCTTCAGAAGGTTTACCGGATGGCTGGCAATGTGAAGATATTGGTGGTGGTACTGGAATATTCACTTGGGAACCTACCTTTGATGATGCAGGTTCTTACACGGTTGAGTTCACCGCCTCCGACGGCATGCGTGAAGCTACTGCAGAAACGCGCATAATCGTTCACGAGGTTGCTCCACCGGAATGGGTGACTGTACCGGATCCTATAACCGTTTCCGAAGGCGCTCTAATCGAATTTACACTCGAAGGCACAGGACTTGAACCTGAAATCCTGACCATAACCTACAGCAGTGATGATCTGCCGGAAGAAGTCGAATTCACCGATAACGGCGAAGGAAACGCGAGCTTCACCTGGCAGACCAACCACACCAACGCAGGTGAATACACCGCCAATTTCATTCTTTCCGATGGTGAATATAATATAGAAGCGGAAGTTAGCATTACAGTCGAACAGGATAACGTCTTGAACGTGCCTGACGAGTATGCAACCATACAGGGCGCGATTGATATGGCTGCCGATGGTGATACGGTACTGGTTGATCCAGGGGAATATGTCGAAAACATCAATTTCCTCGGGAAAGATATAGCTGTTATAGGTAATCCTGACGACCCAAGTGAAGTGATTATTGATGGGAATGAGAATGGAACTGTTGTTACATTTAATAACGAAGAGACAGAAGATGCTCTTCTAACTGGCTTTACGATTAACAATGGTTCAGGAACAGAAGTTGAAAATTATATTGGAGGTGGTGTTTACTGTAGTGACGGCTCAATGGGCAGTATATTTAATTGCAGGATTATTGGTAATAACTCGGATAGAGGTGGTGGCGTAGCTATCTTGAGCGGATCGTCATTACTAATTAACAATTGTGTTATTATGGGTAATTCAGCAGATTTATCTGATGGAGGTATTCGTATCTATGCTAATTCATCAGCTATAATTACGAATTCAGTAATTTGTAGAAATAACGCAGATAACTCGAACTCTGGTATTGGTGTATATGATGATTGCAGTCTTTATATGGATAAAGTTACAATATCCGACAATCAAACTAATGGGCAAATTGGCGGGATTGGATCCAGAAATGCCGACGAAATTAATATTACCAATTCTATTATCTTTGGAAACAGTGGAAATAATCAAATTAGTAACGGTATGAGTGTTACTTATTCCGATGTCCAAGGTGGTTATAACGGTAGAGGTAATATTGACGCCGATCCCTTATTTGCTGATGCTGAAAATGGTGATTATCGCCTGAGCTGGGAGAATTATCCCGAATACGACGAGACGTGCTCGCCATGTATAGATGCGGGTGATCCGGATTCTGAAGACGATCCCGATGACACGCGTGCAGATATGGGAGCGTACTATTTCCATTATGCCCCCGTTCAGGATATTTCCGTTTCACCGGAAGCGATTGACTTCGGTGAAATCTCATACACATCCTTAGCTCAGGAAACGCTCACAATCAGCAACCTTGGCTCTGACGTCCTGACGGTGACGAATATTACCGTTGGTAATGACGTTTTCGCTGTTGATTTCGATAATGAATTTACGCTTCAGCCTCGCGCATCCAGGGAGTTTACCGTTGTATTTGAATCCGGTGAACCTGGTGAGTTTGAAACTGATTTAATCGTTTACAGCAATGACGAAGATGAGGATGAAGTAACAGTTCACCTGTCCGGTGTTGCCGTTAACTATCCTCCTGATTGGACTGATACGCCGGAGAATGAATACACTATCACCGAAGGTGATTTCATCGAGTTCGATCTCAGCGGCTCCGATCCCGACGGCGATGACGTCAATATAACTGCCGAACTGCCTGATAACGCCGAGTTGAATGACAACGGTGAAGGAAGCGCACACTTCAGTTGGCAGACCTACCACGACGATGGTGGTGAAAACAGTATCACTTTCACACTCTCCGACGGCAACGGATCGGTTGACTTCGAGGTAGTGATTACTGTCATAGAAGACCACGTCCTGAACGTCCCTGAAGAGTATGAGACAATCCAGGGCGCTATCGACAGATCTGCTGATGGTGATACTGTGCTGGTAGCGGATGGAACGTATCGAGGGGCAGGAAACCGTAATATAACTTTCGATGGTAAGGATATAATTATCAGAAGTGAAAATGGTGCAGAGAATTGCATCATTGACTGCGAGGAGGAAGGGCGAGGATTCAGTTTTACCAATGGTGAAACTGATCATGCGCAATTGATAGGGATAACAATTAGTAATAGTGATGTATCACAAAATGGTGCTGACAATGAAGGTGGCGGTGTGCTTTGCGACGGTTCGTCACCAAAGATTAGCAACTGCATATTTACAGGGAACATTGCAGCGGAAGGAGCGGCCATCCAACTGATGAGTGGATCCAACGCTATAATTTCGAACTGTCAGATTACAGAAAACTACTCAACCGCGAGGGCAGGTGTTGTAAGCATCAAAGAGTCAGAAGCGACAATATTTGAATGCCTTATAGCAAGAAATCGGGTTTCAGGTAACGAAGGGGGTGGAAGTATTAGTGCTATTCTTTGCAATCCGATGATTATTTATTGCACTATTGTAGATAACATACTTGCTGATGATAATGAAGCTTCCACTGGGGGGTTTCTTATCACTCGTGGAAGCCATCCAATTATACTTGGATGTATCATTCGCAATAATTCAAATGACCAGATTCTTATGAGATCAAATTTTGAATTTAACTATGTTACAATTTCTTATACTAATATCGAGGGTAATGAGGATGGAATTAATACCAACGACAACGGTGAGGTCACGTGGGGTGAAGGCAACATCGACGCAGATCCTTTATTTGCCGATGCTGAAAATGGTGATTATCACTTAAGCTGGGCTAACTACCCGACCTATGACGACACCCGTTCACCATGTATTGACGCAGGCGATCCGGAGTCTGACAACGACCCTGACGACACCCGCGCCGATATGGGAGCGTATTACTTCCATTACCAGCCTGTACCGGATATAACTGTCGAACCGGAAGCTATAGAATTCGGTGAAATATCCTATAATGCTGTTGCGGAAGAGATGCTTACGATTACCAACATCGGCTCCGAAGACCTGCGGGTAACGAACATCAGCATTAATGGTGATGGCTTCGTTGTAAACTTCGCAAATGCGTTTGTGCTCGGTCCGACTCAAACCCGCCAGTTCAGGATTACCTTCGATACAAACGATGAAGCTGGGGAGTATGAAGGAGAATTGATAATAGCCAGCGATGATCCTGATGAAGGTGAATTAACTGTTAGTCTGACTGGTATAGCAGTCAATCATGCACCTGTCTGGGATGAGTTCCCGGATAATATTGAAGTCTATGAAGGCGATGAAATCTACTTCGTCGTATCCGGTAATGACGCTGATGAAGATATACTTGACGTCAGCATGGAGCTGGATGGACTGCCTGAAGCGGCTGAGTTCAATCCAGTGCATGATGGCAGAAGCGGTGAATTTACCTGGCAGACTACATTCGATGATGCCGGTGAATACACACCGACTTTCTCCATTTCCGATGGTGTAACAACGTTGGATTCGAGCCTAACAATTACCGTTATCAACGTCAACCAGCCTCCTGAGGTTCGCAACCCTATTGAAGATTTTGCTGTTAATGAAGACATTGATGTTTACCGGGTGGCTGATCTGAATGAAGTATTCTTCGATCCGGATGGTGATGAGATGAGCTTTAATGTCGATGGTATCGGCGAGCTTAATCTTAGTCTTGACGGGGATGGAATTCTAACGCTTGAACCTGATGTGAACTACTATGGAGAATCAGAAGTGACCGCTATGGCTGATGACGGTCAGGAAGATCGTGACCAAGTTGGACCAGTAAGGGATTTAAGAAGCTCCGGTAGGACAAGCATTCTTGCTTGTCAGAATAATTATGCAGTAGCGACAAACAAGAATGTTTGTCCTACTTCGCGCCAATTACGCTCAAGCATGCTTGAGCGCTCCGATCACAATCCTCGTCGCGATGCTCAGGCAGAATGCACTTTCACTGTCACCGTTATCAATGTGAACGATCCACCTGCTTGGGTAGATTACCCAACTGAAACTATCGAAATTGACGCTCTTGAATTAATCCAGTTTACCTTGATTGCTGAAGATATTGATAACGAGGAGCTGAACGTCGCTTGGGACAGCGGTGATCTGCCGGGTGAAGCCACTCTCGGTATAGCTGAAAATGGTAAGAGCGCTGATTTTGAATGGCAGACCACAAGGGTAGATGTAGGTGAGTATTTACCGATTTTCATCGTCTCGGATGGTGAAGACGACCATGAAATAGAAGTTTCAATAATCGTCAATCCTTCGCGCGTACCTCAACACTTTACTGAATTTACCTCCACCGACGCCAGTCATCATCTCCGAGTCACAACACTTGGACTTTACGAAAGAGACGCCCAAACCGGCTGGGAAGTTGGAATCTTCACTCCAGATGGACTGCTTGCAGGCGCGGGAGTCTGGATTGAGGGTGAAGTCATGACGATGGAAGCTTGGGCTGATGATCCTGAAACTGGTGACAGAGACGGATTTACAAACAATGAACTGTTTGATTTTATGATCTGGGAGCCGGATGAAGATCAGGAATACGATGGTGTTGCCTGGTTTGTGGATGGTCCTGAAGTCTGGCAGGAAGATGCGACGTCAACGCTCTCACTTGACGCCTTCGTACCGGGTGAGACGGTTGTTTCCTTACGTGAAGGATGGAACTACATATCATTGAATGTCTATCCGGGTCCGGAGATGTACAGTGATGATAATGATGATGGACCAGACGTGAGGCTGATGATGGAGCAGCTCATGATACCGGATGATCACCACCGGATTATAACCATGAAAGATGACAATGGCAATGTGTATTCTCCGGCTTATGATTTTAATGATATTCCTTATTGGAGTCCAATTGATGCCTATCAAGTTCAGATTGATGAGACCATTGAAACAACCTGGTATGGAGCAAAGATTCCTTATAATACTAATATTCCACTTAATGACGAATGGAATCTCGTTCCCTATTATCCCGATTATGAGTTAAGCGCTTATGCACCCGATTTCTATGTCTTATCGGATATTATTGAGAGTGTAGTTTTTGCCAAAGATGAAGACGGTAATTTCCTGGCTCCACGCTATGGATATTCGGAGATGCCTCCCTGGCAGCCGGGTAAAGGATATTATATAAATATTTCCGAAGATGTCGTGTTAAACTATCCGGAGGAGCAGGAACAACAGGCTATGGTTCACAGACCACGCTGGAATGATAACGCTGACAGACATTGGAATTTCACACCGCAATCAGGCAGGAACATGAGCCTGCTGCTAACATCCATTGACGATGATATTGCTTCAGGCGGTGACGAGATAGCAGTTTTTGGCAGTTCAGGAAGTCTTGCAGGTGTTGGGATTGTATCGGACGGAAAGTGCGGGATTTCCGTTTGGGGTGATGATAAAGACACTGAGATAAGGGAAGGCTTGATCAATGGCGAGGCGTTTGAGCTTAAGGTTAGGAATGCCCAGTCAGGTATTGAGCGCTCTCTGATTACGCAGGCAATTTTGCATGGAGATCAACTGACTTACTCTGATGATGAACTGCTGGTAATTGAAGTTACACTGACCCCCGAATTACCCCAGACTGTTTCGTTATCTGAAGCTTATCCGAATCCGTTTAACGCCGTTATACGGTTGAGTTACACCATTCCGGAGGAATCATTCGTCAAACTCGCTGTCTATGACCTGCGAGGCAACGAAGTAGAAGTACTCGCGAGCGGTCAGCAGACTGCCGGATACTATTCAACAAACTGGAATGGCATTCATGTTCCTTCCGGCGTATATATGGTCAGACTTGAGGCGGGAGGCAAGGTTGACGTCAGGAAGGTTGTTTTGATGAGGTAAGTATAAATAATACGATAAGGCTTTAAAGAAAACACAATCAGAGATGTTATTGTAAAGCTCCCTTTTCTCAATTGGAGATTTAGATTGGCTGTTTTAACGTTATTTCTCATCTTTTTACCCTTCATCACCTTCGCCGAGACCGAATTCGAAGGTGAAGTATCCGGCGAATGGACAACTGAAGGCAGTCCGTACGTTCAGGTGGGGGACGCCGAGGTCCCTGCCGATGAATCCCTGACCATTCTGCCCGGCGTTGAAGTAATCCTCGGTGAAGACATGAGGTTAACCTGCAACGGCATCATCATCGCACAGGGTACCGAAGAAGACACCATCCGCATTCATGGACCGGAAGGATTAGTCAGTGGTGATCTCCGGTTTACTGAAGGTGAAGACACACTTTTCTTTACCTATTGCAGGTTTGATTCGCTTAATAGGGCATTTTATGGGTATGGTAGAACATTAATAGTCGATAGATGTTCATTTATAAATATCGAAAGAATAGAGCTCAGTGAAGGAACTGCCTTATTCAGCAACAATTATTTTTATGCTGATATTCAGGTAAGTGAAGTGGATTTAGGTGTTCCGATGGGGCAGCATCGCGGTATGCAAAGAGCGCTGATAGAAAATCACCTTACTAATGATGTCAGATACGTTCTTCAGGAAGTCGAAGAAGTGGAATTTATTTCTAATGAAGCGCAGCGATATAACGACCCTCCCGCAGATCCGCGTTATTCTAGTGTCTCTATCAGAGACTGTCAAAACGTTTTAGTAACCGACAATCTAAATCATGAGATCGGTCTGACAAATCCGTTTGAACGTCTCGAGAGTGTTACCATTCGTGACAATACACTTAACCGATTAACTATCCATCAGGTGTTTAATCTTGAAGTTGTAGTTCAGGATAATATTATAAACCACCTTTCGATTAGTCAATCACGGGCGACAGTCACCGACAACTATATTTTAAACGGAATGCGTGTTACCGGTTGGAATGCAGCAGTGGCAAGAGCAAGATTAGAACGAAACGTAATAGTTGAGTGCATTAACCTCGGTGACACCTGCTTTGTCGAACTGACAAATAATACAATTGTAAAACCTCATAATCGATCTATCAATGACGAACTGATTAGTTCCATGCATGGTAACAGTTTTCAATGTTCGGTTAATATGACAAACAACATTTTAATCTCCTATTCTGCGGTCACTTATGCGGTTGGTGATGATGTGGACTATCTCGAAGGTGGTTATAATTGTTTCTGGGGTGTCGAAGGAACTTATGGAGGTCGTGATGAAAATCTTGAAGGAGATATAATTCAAAATCCTGTTTTCATCGGCGGTCACCCTTTTGAATATAGATTACAGGCAAATTCACCATGCATAGACGCGGGTGATCCGGAAATGGAACATGATCCCGATGGAACACGCGCTGACATCGGAGCATATTACTACGATCAGGATGCAGGAATGCCTCCGGCTATAATCTCCCGTCATGATATGTACATTGGAAATGGAATGCATTTTCGTTATGTTGCTCGTGCTACAGACGAGGGAGACCGCATCAACTTCGAGTTTGAAGGACTTCCCGATTGGTTGGAGATTGAAGAAAATGAAAGACGTGATTTTGTTTCAGATTCGGTTGTTGTGTCTGGAGATGTTCCGGATGATCAGGAAGATTTTGTCTTTATAGTTCATGCTTTTGATGAAGATGAGATGGAAGATACGCTATCGGTACAGGTATTCGTATATCCGTTTACCGTGTTAACCGGACAAATCGGCGGTGTGCTAAGTGTTGAGGACTCACCCTATTTGGTTGTTGACACTGCTTGGGTGTCAACAGATGACAGTCTGATTATCGAACCGGGATGTGAATTATATGATTATAATATCAAATATGAAGATCGAAATAAATCTCATATAATTATCGAGGGATTTATAAGAGCAGTCGGAAGCGAACAAGATAGCATTTATTTAGGAAAAATCGAAAATAATCGAAACAGTTCGATATTTGAACTGAATCCAAATCCTAACGTTCGTTCTGAATTCAGTTATTGTCTCTTTAAAAATACAGGTTTTTCCTCATATCAAAGTATTTCATTAACTCATTGCAGGATAGACTCAGAATATGTTCCAATGTATGGGATTGATTCTGAGAACATTGTTGAAGATTGTCTCTTTATAGGCGGTAGATTACGTGCACATGGCTCTGGTAATATTTCTCGCAACCGGTTTTTTTCCAATGGCATAGGAGAGGGTATTAAAATAATTGAAAATGATTCAATAGTAGTTGACAACAATCAAATCAACGGATCCAGATTTAATGGGATATCTATCTATGGAGGTTCATACATGTACATACATAATAATATGATAGATAGCTGCTTAGGTGGTGTCTATGGTGGAATTAGTGTTCGTGGATTCTTTGATAGAGATATTTCTCCTCCTTTCAATATTAAAATCATTTCAAACACAATTAAAAACTGTAATAAAGGTTTATTCTCTTATGCCTTTAGACACAATATAAAAATATCTAACAATTTAGTCTATTCAGGGATAAATGAAGGCATCTGTTTGCTGCAAGACACAACATTGATTGTGAATAATATAATTGCTGATTACAACACAGGCTGTAAGATTTCAGCTTCACCTGACTTACATTTCGTTTCGAATATCGGTAATAACCTATTTCTTGACAATAATGTTCTATTAGACGTTGAATATCCAGAGGTTATGGATGGAGTATTACAGTACAATTCATTTTTTGGTACTGATACATTGGGTGATTCATTGGAGTATTTAGGTCATTTAATCCAGCTCAATGCTAAAGGTGACTCTTGCGATGCCGGTTTCAATATTTACCTCGATCCGCTGACAGTTAATACCGACAGCCTTGATTTTCATCTCTATGAGGATTCGCCGCTAATCGATGCCGGTAATCCAGATTCTGTTTTCTTCGATGTTGATGGCACTGTAAATGACATCGGTCTGTATGGCGGACCTTATGGTGAGGAATACGAATATCCATCAGGAGTCGGTGAGAGCGATATTCCGGTTCCAGAAGGTTTCACGCTTGACAGACCATATCCCAATCCGTTCAACATCTCGACTAATTTCACGTTTAACCTGCCTGCTCACGGTATTGTAGATATAAACATCTACGACACTATCGGCAGACTGATTTTCAGTGATAAATTGAACGATCTACAAGCAGGCAGCCACAGATACACTTGGCAGGGGATAGACAACAAAGGCAGACCACTCCCGACAGGCATCTACTACTTAGAGCTGACCTACAAAGGAGCGAAACTTGTTAAACGAGTGGTGTTATTGAAATGAATATGCGGAGTAACGAAGCTTGCTTCGTTTTAAATATCGCTCAAGCAAGCTTGAGCGCTCCGATCTTAAGCGAGAGAGTATTGTTACATACAACTTTCTTACTTTCTCAATTTCTAACTTTCTAACTTATTTAAGGAGGTGATAACCTTGAGATAATTTAACAAAAGTCAGTACCAACAAGTCGAGTTGAATTTCCAACTCCCTGTCAATTAAAGACTTATTTCGTTTAATCAATCGTTACAGTTTACTAACTGAAATTTTGGTTTTAATCAACAATTAGCAAGAAAAACTACACTAATTCAAAACTTAAAGAGAGGTTAAAAATGAGTACATACTCAAAAATATTTATCGCAATAATTGCGATAACATTGGGATGCCATCAATTGTCCTATGCTGTATTAGAACCTGTTGACCAGGATTGGATTAATGACAGACTAGCGGACGGAGATCATTCTTTTACATTCGAGGCAGATCAGGAAGGTCAATACGAAGGTTATAATATCACCGAAGATATTAGTATCCCCCAAGGGGAGAATTGTGCCGGTGATTTTACTTACACTATCGAATTCGAACCCGGCGCTGATATCTATTTCGATTCTGGGACTTCTCTAACAATAACAACAAATGGAGATGGTGTGGGTCGTATCGTTGCTGAAGGTGAAGATGAGGATATGGTTACATTTACTTCAAGCGAAGGCTTTCCTGTTGCTGGTGATTGGGGAGGTATTATTATTGAAACCGATCCTGGTGAAGAATCTCCCAACATCATCGATTACTGCGAGATCAGTTATGCAGGAATGGATGTTAATGCGAATCGTCATGCTATTTACATCAACGATGCTTGTGTAGAAGTCAAAAACTCAATTATTTGTCATAACGGATTTCCAACTGGTGGAGGAAGAACTGCAGGAACAGGCATACTGATCGAAGGAGGGGATTGTGATTTTACCATAGAAGACAACGAAATATACCACAGTAGCACTCCAATTTGGATTCTGGGCGGGGAGACTATCGAAATTAATGAAGACTATTCCATTACTAGAAACAGAATGTATAGTAATACTCACCATGGGATATATATTGAAGCGCCTTTTACAGGTGACATAACAAACAACCTAGTTTACGATACAGGTTTAGATGAATGGGATAGTGTGCTGTTAAACTTGGATTTCAGAAATACTGGTTTAATTGCTAACAATGTCCTTGATGGTACGAGTCCGGATTCTGACTTTGAGGGTGCAGTCTTCGGTGACATGGAGGAAGGTGAATGGAGTCCTAATTTCATAAATAATATAATTGTGAATTGTGAAACTGCAGTGGTTGGAGTTGGTGATGAAGAGTCCGTTGTTAATTATAACTTCATAGATAACTGCGCTGCAGCCTTTGAGCAATGTGAAGAGGGCATAGGTTGCCTTGTTAACGAGGACGATCCAGAATTTGTTGATGATGACAACGGAGACTATCATCTGGATTGGAATTCTTCAGCTATCGATATTGGTAGAAATTGGCTGAATGTATCGGGAGATGATTTGTTAACAGACCTCAACTTCACCTATAACGATATGGGAGCTTATGGAGGACCCACTGCCGATCCCGAAATGGCTGGTATATTTTTTGGTGAGGTTGTAGATGGGACACATCATGTTGAAACTGACGGTACTGTTTGGTATAACTACACTTTAACTGTCGATGATGGCATCACACTCGAGTTTGATGATGATACCGGTCTCCAAATTTTCGGTGACCTGATTGTGACCGGTGATTTTGGAGGAAGCGGTGTAGTTTTTAAAAAATATGTGGAAGCCGAAGACTGGGATGGTCTTAACTTCTACGGCGGTGGTCACAACAGCAGCATTGAGTATGCTGAAATAAAAGATGCTTATTGGGACGGTATTACTATTAGCGCTACTTATGTACCGCTGATCTCAAATTGTTTAATACATGACAACGGAAGGAGAGGAATCTTTATCTGGTGGGCCGATGATGGTACTACGACTATCAGTGATTGCGTGATTTACCAAAACAATGAGTATGGGATATATATCGGTGTTGATGGAGGACCTGCGGCTATGGTTATTATTGAAGATTGCGAGATATATGAGAATGATTACGGTCTCTTCATTGTGGATACTCCGTTCATATCTACTGATAATCTCTTTACCGAAAATGAGCTGTATGGAGTTTTCGTATGTAGCTGGACAACAGCCACCATGTACGGTGATAT
>JAIPJL010000141.1 GCA_021734165.1 bacterium
TACATGAAATAATCTTCATCAAAACCCCCCGTCTGTTGATAGGCTTCTCTTCGCACCATCATACAAGAACCTACAAGCGAATCAACTTCTGCCGATTGATCGGGATCCAGGTAAAGTAGGTCATATTTACCAAATGTAGGACTTTTGGGGAAGATTCTGGACAGTCCTGATAAACGAGAGAAAGCGACCCAAGGTGTAGGAAAACCACGCTTTGAAGTAATATCGAAGGCACCTTCGCGAGTGAGTATTTTTGGACCTACGGCACCGACTTTTAGGTTGGCGTCAAGGTATTGCGAAAGACTTTTTAAAGTGTCTTCCGCAATCAATGTATCTGGATTCAAAATAAGAAGATATTTACCGCATGATTTCTCAAGACCGATATTATTGGCTTTACCAAAACCAACGTTTTCACCGTTATCAATTATCTTAAATGATGGAAATCTTGATTTAAGATATTCAACAGAACCATCCGTAGAGCCGTTATCGATTACAAAAACTTCAACTGACAGATTTCCAATCGCTGCGCTAACTGAGTGGAGACACTGTTCAGCAAAGCTCTTAACATTGTAATTTACAATAATTACAGAAACGTCAATCTGGCTCACATTTACTACCTTATTTGCCGGTGATATCGTTAGAAGAACGCTTTGGTCGTCGGAATAATCCTTTAATGCTCAATTTCCAGACCAATAGAATTGCTTCCCAGACGATGTCATTAGACATCTTTGATTGACCGACTGTTCGGTCAACAAAAATTATCGGGATTTCTCTTATACGAAAACCTGCCATCCAGGCTTTCCAGTTCAATTCAATTTGAAATGCATAACCGCCGGAACGAATGCTGTTTAAATTAATACTTTCGAGAACTGACCTCCTGAAGCATTTAAATCCACCTGTTACATCTTTGATAGGTAATCCAGTGACTACTCGTGTATAAACAGATGCACAATAGCTAAGCATCAACCTTTGAAGAGGCCAATTAACTACATTAACTCCATTTATATACCTTGATCCGATTACCAGGTCCGCATCTTTTACAGCATTAAGAAAATTTGGTATTTCATCGGGATCATGTGAAAGATCAGCATCCATTTCGAAAATATAATCGTAACCTTTCTCGAGCGCATACTTAAAACCAGTAATATATGCAGTTCCCAATCCAAGTTTACCGGATCTGCAGAGCAGATTAAGTCTTGGCTCCGTACGCCGTAATTCATCGATCAGATCACCTGTTTTATCCGGTGAGTTATCATCCACAACGAGTATATCCAAATTTGGAGTCTGAGCTAATACCCGATTTATAACCTCAGTGATATTCTCACGCTCATTATAAGTCGGTATTACGACAAGTACATTTGAATTTGTTTTTTTTGTCTGGTTCATCGCTTCCGTTGTCATTTACACAATTCACAATTCTATTTTCTTTAAAAATGTTTTCTGCTAAAAACTATCGTTAATTCTTCTCCTGTTTAGCATATAGTCCTAATGCTTCATTGATGGTTCTAAACGAAATGTAGAGTTCACGTTCAGCTTTTGATATATCCAGACCTGATCTAAGAGGTCGTAAAGCAGGTTGTTTTAACTCTTTTGTAGTTATTGAGTTAATGAGATCGATGTTAAGTTTGAAGTACTTAGCAACTTTAATTGCAAAATTATATCGACTGATAAATTCATGACTTGCAATGTTATATATGCCGGTTTTATCAAGCGATATTATTCGTTCAATTCCAGCAGCCAGATCATCGACTATAGTACCGTTTCCCCATTGATCGTTAACAATATTTACGCTTTTTCCATTTCTAAGCTCATGCAACAGCCAAGTCACAAAACTTGCGCGGACTTTAATTCCGACTCCATATAGTACGATAGTACGCACGATAGCCCAATTTAAATCAGAGCCGCGAAGAATGTTCTCTGCCGCAAGTTTGGATTTTCCATAATAATTAATTGGACGGGGTAAATCGTTTTCAGTGTACGGTCCTTTTTTACCGTCAAACACATAATCACTGGAAATGAAAATTACCTTAGCGCCTATTTTTCTCGCCGGTGTGATAATATGATCAGTTGCTTTGACGTTAATATTCCAACAGGCTTCTTTTTCCTGTTCACATTTATCAACCATGGTCATTGCAGCAGTATGAATAATTATCTGAGGTTCGATCTCGGAAATTTTTTCAAAAATCAACCGCTTGTCAGTTAAATCGACTCGATGATACTGATGCTCCACGTCGGAAACAAAACTTCCTGACACAATATCTATGCCAGCTAATTCATTAGCACCATTACTAAGAACATGCAATAATTTCTGTCCAAGCAGACCATTAGAACCGGTTATCAGTATCTTTCTGCTCATTTTAACCTTTCAGTTTTGAGCCTGAATTGCGGAAATCAATCAGTTTCTTTTCGATCTCAGAGTCGTTCAAACTAAGTATCCGCGCACAGAACACTGCGCTGTTAATTGCTCCGGCTTTGCCGATTGCCAATGTTGCCACCGGAATTCCTGACGGCATTTGTACGGTCGATAGCAGAGCGTCCATTCCATCAAGAGCGCCACCCGCTAATGGAACACCGATTATCGGTAGATCACTGTGTGCTGCACAGACTCCCGCAAGATGCGCAGCCATTCCGGCAGCGCAAACGATAGCGCTGTAACCGTTTTTTCGCGCATCGGCAGCTAACCTGGCTGTCTGTTCAGGATGCCGGTGGGCTGATGAAATCATTACATCAACAGCAATTCCGAAGTAACCGTAGTAAGGAAGAGCCGATTCGACGATTTTACTGTCGCTCTCAGATCCCATAAGGATCAGTACTTTATTCTCTGTCATGAGATTATTCTTTGTTTGTTATTAACTGAAAAGTATGCAAGATTACATCTAATTGCCATAAATAAGGCATCTTTTCTCTGTCAGGAGCGAAAACTGCTCCATCTATAATATAGTACAACCTGCTGGAAGGTTCAAGAAAACTATAACAGAAGAATGGACCTCCGCCAGTTGGACCCTGAGTTGCCCATAATCCCCGGATTAAATATCCTTGTTTATCATTGAAAACAACTTCCTCGGATTGCCATTTATCATCATAAGTTAATACCGGATCCAGAAAATAATCTCCCAGTGATTTTCGTTTTTGATAGATTAAATCAGGCGTAAGAATACTATCTTCATCAAGAAAATCCCAAGCCACTGTTACCCAGCGATCAGGGAAGTGACGTATAAAACGAATACATTTAAGGCTGTCACTATTTATAGTCTCTATATAATCAATCTGAAGTGTAAGTTTAAAACCCTGAAGTTTATCAGATTTTTCTGAAGGTAAATCAATATAGTTTGTTATTTCTTTACGTTTCCTGCCGGTTAACAATTCTTTATCAAGTCTCTTGTATTCAAATTCAACTGCCCAGTTAAAAAGCGAGTCACACCAATTATCAGTATATTCAGCGAGCTCCCTGCTATCTCTGGCAGCCAAAACAAGCAACATCTGATTTCTTGCCCAGGGATCATAATGTCGAAAAACTGAAAACTCGCCATTTTTAATCCCTTCCTCAACTTCGGGATTCAGCATTTTTTTTAGGAATTCAGCAGTTGATCCTGTGCCGTCAAGTGATGATGCTAATAAAAATATTGGATTGTGTGTGTGCTTTTCCAAATCAGCAGCATCAGTCCAGATTAGATTAAACAGAGGTTCAGGTTGAGGAACATCGATGATTCTGCCAAACTTACTCTCAATTGTCTGCCTGATCAAGGGTCTGTCAACTTCATCAGCAACGACTAAGAGCGTTCCACCAGAACCAAGAGAGGATGGCTCAAAAGAACAACCACTCAGGACTATCCCGATGAAAACGAAGCTTACAATCGAAAGCAGATATTTTTTTAAGGATTTCATTTATGCTTGAGGATAATACCTGATTAGGATTAAGCCATTTCTGTTCTGTTGAATGATGACATACTAAAGCGCTCAAAGTGTTGTGTTAGGATTATCAACATTTTTTTTAAAAAGGTAATACATTCCCGAATGATGCCCTGAGATAGAACCCCACAGAAGCGAGAGAGTAAGTGTGTCAAATATCCTGAAAGGAGTTATTAATAACTGCTTAAGACCATCCATTTTTGCACAGCAGATTTCGCTTTGTAAAACGTTATAGAATGTATCTAACGGAAGCATTCCTGCCCGAACAAACTTAAATCCGGCTTTATCACAAATTTGAATTAACTGTGATTTCGAAAAATGCCAGAGATGACGCGGCGCGTCATAAGCAACCCAGCAGGAGCGGTATATTCTTGCGTCTAAAGATCGGAAATTTGGTAGAGCAATTAGCAGCCAACCGTTATCATCGAGGCATTTATGTACATTATCTAAAGTTTCCTGCGGATCCGGGATATGTTCCAGAGAGTGCCACATGGTGATTAAATCAAACTGATTAAGTTTTGGAAAAGTATGATTTAAATCACCGGTATATACTTTAAACCCGAACCGATTAGTTGCCCAATGGGCAGCCTTCGGTTCGGGTTCAATTCCAACAACCTTATAGTCAGCATTTAATACCGCAAGGAATTCACCAGTTCCACATCCGATATCCATAACACGGCTTCCGGGTGAAATAAGCTTACTGACTAATTTCTTTTTCCAAACAAGAACTTTATCCCTTAACGCAGCATATAGTCGATCTTTAATGCTTCTACGCGTTTGTGTTGAAAGAAAAGGATCATATTCTTCTGACTTGTAAGAATCAACAATATCTTGTTCATCCGGACGCGGATTCAGGAATACCAATCCACATCCTAAACATACTGTCAGGTTGTGTTTTCTGTTTTTCGGTTTGTCAAACCGGTCACTGCATCTGAGAAATGATATTGCATCAATCTCAGAATTGCAGATAGGACATATAACTTTTTTCAATGTCCTGTATTTTGCCCTATCGTTTTGGGCTTCGCCAATCGGAAGACGGTTTGAAATAAGAGCGAATACTTAGCTTTACGAATCCACCGCTAAAATCAACCGTCATCTTGGATCCGGTACCTGAATTCTTATAGACGATTTTGTCCTGGGCAGTACTTGGATTTTCGTACTCAAGCTGGGTAACCTTGGCATATCTACCACCTGCCTGGATGACCAGATCGGTCTGACTGCCAACAGGAATTGCCAATCCGATGCTTCCCATTATACCAAGAGATTTTCCTTTTGCATCTGTGAAACTACCTGTAGTAAGGTGATAACCACCCGATGCGCTGTTAATTATGTCAATAGAACGATCCAGTGAAGCCCAGTAAATTGCTGGACCAATACCAAACATAAGATCGAAAGAACTCATTGGTTTATACCATGTAGCCAGTGCGTAGAACTCAGCGCCTGAAGTGGTTTGCTCCGACCAGCTTTTCGTTGGTGTGCCTGGCAATACCGCTTCAACACGGAATTTCTGAATACCTATGAATGCCATTTTATTAAAACCAAACTGCCAGCCAAAGTTTTCAAGGTTCCGGTAACTAATACCCACACCAACCTGTTCCCCAATGTTGATCTTGTCGGGACTTACTCCGGGGATATTTAACTCGTTGGGAAGAGCGTTGTTGACGTCATCCATAAGATAATAACCACCACCGAGCTGAATTTCAACACTGTACTTTTTAGGTGAATCAGCCGCTGAGGTAGAAGATGAGAATACTATTAACAGAGCCAGGATTAATCCGAGCATCCCTGCCGTTTTGTGCATGGTCGGTGCCTCCGTTTTGTGTAAATGCAACTTGTTCACCAATGAGTTGCAATTGCAATCTGCATCTCTTTGGTGATACTGTCTAATTGTCAATTATATTAATTGTTTGTATGTTTTACGATTGCGAATGAAATACTGCCAAACTACTGAATGTGGATAAATTTTTTTCCGTATTTCATTTTCGGAAACCTGTCTCAGTTTCCTGTTTCGTTTTCGACATCCTATAAGATAAGACAAATTCGTCCAAAACCAAAGCCCTGAACGAATAACTGCCCAAGATCTCTTGAAATCGAGACGAAAAATCGAATAAATCACAAGCACGATGTCAAGAATCCATCTTATGGGCAGGAATCTCACTAAACTTTGTAGGCTGAGATTGCTGAAAACCATCGCGAGATTATTGCGATGATTTAGATATAATTTGAAAAATGAATCCGAACCTATAGTTGCAGCGCCAAGATGATAAGCCTTCGTATCAGGTATAACCATTACTTTGAAACCCAACAGATGAAAACGCCATTGTAAATCAATCTCTTCCATGTGAGCAAAGTATGGTTCTTCAAGACCTCCGGCTTCATTATATAAATCGCGACGAATCATTAAAGCAGCACCTGCTCCCCAGAAGATTTCAGTTCGTTGATCATATTGACCTTTATCTTCCTCTACACTATCAAATAATCTGCCTCGGGCGAAGGGATAGCCATAAATATCAATTTCACCACCACATGCTGAAGAATAATCGAAGTACTTTTTATTTCTTAATGATAGTATCTTTGGTTGGCAGGCTGCAATTTTACCGTCATTCTCCATTGCCTGACTTAATATAAAGAGCGTATCCGGTTCAATTACAGCATCATTGTTTAGCAAGAAAATATATTTACACGAAGCTGCTTCTACGCCTCGGTTACAAGCTCCGGCAAACCCAAGTTTGCGCTCAAAGTGCAGAATATGCACATCTTTATAAGCAGAGATCTGTTCTGCGTTGATCTTTTCAAAAGAACCGTTTTCGACGATAATTGCTTCTATATCAACGTTTCGTGAGTGGAACAGCGAAATCAAACACTTTTCAAGCATGTCCCAACCACCTGCATGAGGAATAATTGCGGATATTTTTAGCAATTATTATGCCTGTTGCCTAATAATACTTGGTTAGCGCCGTCAGGCTTTCTCGCCTGACGGAAAACAATAACTTGAGTGTCAGACGAGGAAGCCTGACACCACTAATTCTAATGATAGTACTTGATTGGACATTAAGAAACATCAGTTATTAGCTAAACTGGCAAGTTCAGTTCTGCGTTTGTTGACGGTTTGATCGTCCGGGTGCTTCTCCAGCCAGGAATTAGCAAGCGTCAAGCCTCGTTTAAAATCACCGATCTTTTTATAGTATTCAATCATTCCTCTTACTGCTTCCCCATCATCAGGATTTTCCTGCATAAGCGGTTCATAAATAGAGAATGCCAATCCATCCAATCCGAACATTACAGCCTGGCTGGCAATACGGAGTCGTGTCTGACGTGAGTTATCGGCTGATAAGTAAATGCGATACAGGTCAGATGCGTATGTCGTATCATTAGATAACTGCACCCATGTATATGCGATGCGCTGCAAATTCTCAAATGACCTATTCATTGCCAAAGAGACGTCAAACATCTTGCGCGCTTTATCCTCAGAGTGTGCTTCCGATAAATAATAAGCGCCAAGTTCAAACGCTTTCTGATCGTTCATAGCTGGAGCTTTTGCAACGCGATCAAGTCTGGCTTCCATTTCTTCAGGATGACCTAATTGATTATAAAGCCTTCCGATCTGAAGACTTAATACCTCGTGTTGAATTGGAATATTATCTTCAGGAATGGTTTCCTCCATAAAATCAAGAGCAACAAGAGCTTTTTCTCTCGGATCTAATTCATCGTAATTTTTTATTCGTTGCTCTAAAGGAACACCGCGTTCTGCCAGTTTAGCGCTGCTGATTACTCCGGTTTGCTCGGCAAGTGTGATGTTATGAAAAGCAAGCTGTAATAAACCTTGTCTATAGTTGCCGAGGAGTTTTATTATATTGCTGCTAAAGTTAACATTAGGATCGTTGAGATACCGATAGCGCTATTTTTTAAGCAGGTTTTCCGCCATTAAATCAGCATCTATTGAATTTGTCGGGTGAGCCATTCGCTTAAACGCCAGACCACCCATTTTCAGGAAGTTTCTCGTTGTATCAGTA
>JAIPJL010000142.1 GCA_021734165.1 bacterium
CGGTAATTGAAGTTGTTCTTTTTTAACAGCAGAGCATTTGTAGTTTAGCAGGTTATCCGCATCGCTTCCTAAAAGCTCTGTAATTTTATTTAAGGTATTCGGCATTGTGTGTCTCCTGAAGATTTGTGAGATATTATTTTGAACAATATAATTACAACTATAGCTACAGGCAACATCTATAACTGCTAAATTGTATTTAAGTCAGAGCATTCACTCAATAAGGTGATAATTGCCGTAAATCCGACAGTAAGAGTGCAACAACGCAATAAATAAAGCGTTGACACGCGTCCACATGTGATAATCTATTGAGCTTCTAACATTTTTACATCCTGTAAATCCTGTCAAAAAATAAGCGCTGTGTTCTGTGTAGTAGGAGCTACTGCTGGTTCTATGTAGTTGGCCTTGTCCCCAAGCCCGACATAATAGCAAGAGCGTCCTCACTTGACAGTTGCCAAAGTGTTGATTATATTGATTCAGTATTTAACAATGATTTAAGGTCTGATACATGGAAAAATTGGTTTTTCTTGGCGCCAATAAAAAGGGCTTACGCGGTGAAGCGGCGATCATCGGTGTTCCTTTTGATGGAACAAAATCTAACCGTCCCGGTACTCGCTTTGGTCCGGAAGCAATACGCAAAGGCTCACACAGTCTGGAGGTTTACGGACCTTATCTTGATAGAGACCTTGATAATCTCGATTATATTGATCTTGGAGATCTCGAAGTCTCACATGGTTCTGTAGAGAAAATGACCGAACAGGTTTCCGAAAGTGTTGAAAAAGTATTGAAAATGAATATGCAGCCGATTCTACTTGGTGGTGAGCATACGATTACAATCGGCGCTGTCAAGGCTATGATCAAAAAATTTCCTGATCTGGTTATACTCCAACTTGATGCACACACCGATTTCTGTACTCAACACGAAGGCGATGGTTCATATTATCTCGAAGCATTAAAACAAATTATACACGAGATTCCACCGGATCGGTTTTACAGACTCGGCGTAAGATCCGGTTCAAGAGAAGAATTCCTGAAATCCGGCATCACTCTCCCATTGGCGTTTAACGGTGAAATACGTGATGTTGGGCAGGTACTTAATTCAATACCCAAAGATGCGCCTATTTATGTATCACTTGACATGGATGTTTTTGATCCGTCGGTAATACCGGGAGTTAGTCATCCTGTTCCAATGGGTTTAACTTACCGGGAGTTTGTACAGTTATTGCGAGGATTAGTATGGCGAAAACTGGTCGGATTCGATGCGGTTGAACTGGCGCCTGAATATGATCAGACCGGCATATCATCAGTAATGGCAGCCTCGGCGGTACGCGATCTGATGACCTGTCTGATGTAGTAAATACAAATATTCAACACGTAGCACACAAAGTACACAAAGGAATCATCTCTGTGTTCATTGTGAACTTTGTGTTAGATTCTTCTTTTCCCAACAACTTCTTAACAACTCTCCTCTTCCTTTTACATAAATTACGTTTAGATTATCAACGAAGGTATCTTTTACCGAGAGAGGAAACATGTTTAGATCATCGAATTCTTCACGATCAGGTTTGGCTGGTAGGACTGTCATCATTACATTAACGGTCGTTCTATTAATATTGCTTGGAGTTATCCATTTTAAGTGGTGGCCCTGGCTGATAAAACAACCAAAGATACAATTTGAGATGGTTGAATGGGGACATCAATCACACATCTCGATGATAATCGAAGAGGCACTTTTAAGCCTTTATAATGAACATGTTCAGAACATACTCAATGCTGAACAGTTCTGCCAGAATGGAATCAGTAAAGAAGAAATTCTCAAGAATCTGATTAAACTACCCGGTGTTAAAGATGCTGTATATTTAGATTTTCAATCAGATTCGTCTTTTACCGGTAAAAATACGCTGGATGTGAATGGATTACGAAACTTTATCGAGAAAACTCGGCAATCTGGTGGAGGTGCATCCCGTTTTATGCGAAGAAGGCTTGGTGGTTTAATCAGATTTTACAATTATAAGGATGACACTCGAGCATATCCAGTTATCATTCGATATTTAAACAATTATTATCCAAAATATGCCGAAGATGCGATTGGGTTAGTAATGAATGCCAATTGGCTGGAAAAACAAATACCAACTGTACTAGACAGCTTGGCTATTAATCACCCAAGCTTTCTGTTTTTCGAGCCTTGTCCCACAGATACTCAACGTATATTTTCTGAAGATCCGTGGGCATGCCCGGCTGGTACATGGAAAATCACATTTGGTATGACTAAAGATAAAACAGACACATTATACTGGTTTGGTGAACCCAATAAATCAAACAAAAAAATCATAGGCATGGAACCACACACAAAAAACCTACCGGGGCATAATGTAGAATATTATGTTAATACAGAATTCATGATAGATGCAGAGGAAATATTTACTGGTAGTCGAACTGTCACCTATATATTTATCACTCTCGAAATACTTGGAGTATTATTACTAATTATAATAGTCATTTCTATTTATCTAACGAAAAAGCAATCCCACCGTAACCAAATAGCTCTCGCTCATCTTGCCCATGCCATCAAAACTCCTGTAGCTCGAATTAGACTCGATACTGATTCGCTGCTTGAAGAAATGGTTGCGTCACCGGATGAGGAACGCGAAATTATAAACGCTATCAGTCGTGAATGTGGGAGAATGGAGCGTGCTGTCCAGAGCGCTGCACTTAGTCTGGAAAAAGGTAAACGGACACTCAATCTGGAAAGTTGTGATCTGGCTGAACTTGTAACAAATACTGCACGAGCCTGGCAACCACAGTTCAATCAGGTTGGTATCAAGTTTGAAATAAAAACAACTGATGAAGCACTTTCAGGTCGCTTTGACACAGAGATGATCGCAATTATGATCGATAATCTGGTTGATAATGCGCTTCGCCACACCATGCTGAACCTTGAAAAAATCGAACAAAGCGCTGTTGTATCTGTTAAATTGAAGAAATCTGGTGAGAAGGCTGTAATTACTATAGATGACATGGGTGGAGGTATTCCTAAAGCTGAACGTAAGCAGATCTTCAAGCGCTTTCAGCGAGTCAGAGGTGATGCTGCTTCGGGCGTGTCGGGACTCGGATTGGGATTAGCATTAGTGAATGAGATCGCTGAAGCGCATGATGGCAATGTGACTGTTGAGGATAACGATTTCGGGGGAGCGAGATTTTCGGTTGAGTTACCGCTATAATTCCATTTTCATTTTCTACCGGAGAATATTATGTCTTTGTTAAAACCAGCTTTCATAACAAAAAAACAGATTCGATGGATCGTTGTAGCGCTGTTGGTAGTTGTATTAATCTGGGTATTGGTCTTCCCAACTAAAGTATATAAAACATACTCTATCGTAAACTCCTTTATTGATGACAGCCACACTAATATCGTTGAGATGTCAATAATCAATGAAATGCAATTTTTTCGTTTGGATTTAATTACTGCCATTAGGGGACTTTACAAAGATGTTTCAATCGAAATTGCCAAATACAACTCCGGGAGATATTTTCCCGATCAAATTTGTCTGTTCATGGAAATGCTTTCACAACGAAAAGAACTCCAATCGACCTTTATATTTGACAAATCCGGTTTGATAGAGCAGTTTAGTGATTCAAAGCTGTCAAAAGTCGAACTGGACGGATTTATACAACCGTATGTCGAAAAATGGAAAGATAATAATTTAGCTAAATCCACCAGACCAATGTTTGGAGGTAATAGCAGGTTTGTGACGTTTGAGAGCAGTCCACATGATCTTGGCGGATTAATTGTTTTCCCTTTTAACGAAGAAAAAGCTACAAGTAATAATGATACAGCATTTGGATTGATTTTTGATCCATTATGGTTTGAATCTCAAATGCCGGCTCTATTTGACAGTTTAAGAAACAACTGGTTAACATTTAACCATTATGCTCGAGTTGAGAAACAGAAACCGAATCAATATGATTTTGGTTATGGCGCCGTAAGAAAAGATGATACTCTGTATTGGTGGGGTGATCGTTTGCAACGAAAAACAGAAAGCACATATTATGATAATGTTGTATCAAGGTATCCTATAACGGTAGCGCCAGACATTGATTTAGTAGTCGTATTTGGTGAGCGACAATGGTATATTGATGTTTACCGATCTGCTTCTTACGTTAAAAAATTCATCAGGGTTAATTTCATTGGTTTTATTGCAATAGTTATAGTTCTATCAATTCTTATAAATTTAGTTATCAAACGAGGAAAACGTAACCAAATAGCTCTCGCTCATCTTGCCCATGCTGTCAAAACACCGGTGGCGCGGATTCGACTCGATACGGACTCGCTGCTTGAAGAAATGGTTGCATCACCGGATGAAGAGCGCGAAATTATAACCGCTATCAACCGCGAATGCGGGAGGATGGAACGAGCTGTCCAGAGCGCCGCTCTCAGCCTCGAAGAGGGTAAACGGACACTCAATCTTGCGAGCGGTAATCTGAACAAGATTGTCACGGATACTGTGCAAGCCTGGCAACCGCAGTTTGATCAGGTTGGTATTAAATTTAAGATTGATTCCATCGATGAAGCACTTTCAGGTCGCTTTGACACAGAGATGATCGCAATTATGATTGATAATCTGCTTGATAACGCGCTTCGCCACACCATGCTGAACCTTGAAAAAATCGAACAAAGCGCTGTTGTATCTGTTACATTGAAGAAGTCTGACGAAAAGGCTGTAATTACTATTGACGACATGGGCGGTGGTATTCCTAAAGCTGAACGTAAGCAGATCTTCAAGCGCTTTCAGCGAGTCAGAGGTGATGCTGCCTCGGGCGTGTCGGGACTCGGATTGGGATTAGCATTAGTGAAGGAGATCGCTGAAGTGCATGGTGGAATGGTACACGTTGGTGATAATGATTCAGGCGGAGCGAGGTTTACTATAGAATTACCGATTGAGGTTAAATAGTATAAGGTGAAAAGAAGAAATTTGATAATTTCTCTAATGAAACACGGGCAAACAAGTAGCCCGTGCCACCCATTTGAATTATTTTTCTTTCACACTTTTACACTTTCAAACTTTCACACTTAACAATGGCTAATATTCTAATCATTGAGGACGATCCAAGACTTGGACCGCGTCTTAAACGTAATTTCGAGCTGTCCGGTTTCGGTGTAACTTTAGCAACTAATGGTCGTTCAGGACTTAGCAGCGCAATGAACGGCTCGGCACACCTGATAGTACTCGACCTGATGCTGCCTCTGATTGACGGTCTGCACATACTGAAGAAAATACGGCAGGCACACATCAATACTCCGGTTATTATCCTGACAGCGAAAGGAATGGAATCGGAGCGTCTGGAGGGTTTTCAGGCTGGTTGTGATGATTATGTTTCGAAGCCGTTCTCGTTAATGGAATTGATAGCACGTGTTCGGGCGGTATTACGGAGAAGTGGATTTAAAGAATCGCGTTCCGTTATCAATAGTGCTGGCTTGATGATAGATCCGGAAAGGCGTAGTGTTCATGCAAATAGTATTAAAATTGAGTTCTCGCCGAAGGAATTTGATCTTTTGTACATTCTTGCATCGCGTCCAAATCAGGCGCTTTCCCGCGAATATCTCTTAAACGAGGTTTGGGGCGAAAACAGCGAAGTAACATACAGAACGATAGATGCTCACGTTTCATACTTACGAAAGAAACTTGTTGAGAGCGAAGATAAGGTTGCACAGATTATAACGGTTTACAAGGTTGGGTACATGTGGAGTATATAGCTGAACAAATTGCATTTTAACTGCTATGATTGAAGATTACACTTGACTATAAGTTGAAATGAAATTAACTTTATTAGCTTAATATTCCTCGGTAGCTCAATCGGCAGAGCGGGTGGCTGTTAACCACTAGGTTGGGGGTTCAAGTCCCTCCCGGGGAGCCGCGTTTACCTGATTGCAAACCGTGTCCGCGCAGTGGTTAACACTTTCATGGATTTCGGTTGCTTCAGGATCGTTTTCAACAGCATTTAGCATGCTTGAACCATCTATGAGGCAGTATTCGATTTCGAATCTGTCCCGGTCATGAACGAGCACCTTGTCCACGAACATCTGGAGAAGGTGCTTCTTCTTTTTTGCAGATCCAGTTTCCATGACGGTTTTGAAGATCTCAACATACTCCTTAATCAGTGGCAGATTGAGTTCCTGTAATCTCAATTCTTCTAATTGACTGTCCATATTGACTTTCTGCTCTTCAAGCTGCTGAAGTTTCAAGTTGAGTTCTTCCATCTTATCCCGAAGTAATTCCGCCTTTAATGTCCCAGTTTCAAATGCTTCAAAATACCTGTCCAAAGCGGATTTGGTGCTCTCGATGTCTGCCTGAATCTTTTCTAACTCTTGATTCTTATTTGGAATTCTATCTTGAAGCTGTCCTGCGACTCTATCCCATATATTTTTTAGCAGTTCATGGTTATCGAAGATTGAACTCAAATCCTTGGTAAGAAGCGTCTCGACTGAGTCCGCTCGTATGAAAGGAAGATCACATCCCTTATGATAAGATCGATTTGCACAAGCATAATACCGGTGCCGATGACCATTTCGATGCGCAGCTCGTCCCACAAGTCCCTTGCCACATCTGCCGCAGAAGATAAGTCCAGTCAGAAAGAAATCACTATCCTGTTGAAATCGTTTTCCATTAGATTGGATGTTTCTCTTCTCGAGGATCTTCTGTGCATTTTCGAAAAGTTCGTTGGAGATGATTCCTTCGTGCCTGCCTTCAAAGATTGACTCTTTCCACCTGATAACTCCCGTATAGAAAGGATTCTTGAGCATGTTGATTATAGCTCGATTCTCCCACAATATCCCGCTTCTCTTTCTGAGTCCTGCCTCATTCAGTTCCTTGAAAATCTTCGTAGCTCCTTTCTGACCATGAACATAGTTCCTGAATATCCTTCTTACAATCGCCGCTTCGTCTTCTTCTATGACGATCTCACCATCGACCTTCTGATATCCATACGGTACAAATCCTCCGCACCATTCCCCGTTCCTGGCTTTGCGTTCCATGCCGGCTTTGGTTCTTTCAACGATCGTGGCATGTTCAAACTCAGCAAATACACCCAGCATCTGCAGCATCATCTTACCGGCAGAGTTCGACGTGTCAAAAGGTTCTGTTGAACTTCGAAGCACAACTCCATATTCAGTAAGCGTTTCAACCATCTGGGCAAGCTGTCGGACATTCCTGGAGAGTCGATCCACCCTGAAGACGATCAGAACCTCAAACAGCTTATTTTCCGCAGCATACAGCATTTCTTCAAGTCCGGAACGATTCATATTCGTACCGGTCGATGCATCTCTGTAAATCTTCACAACCTCGTATTCTTCATATTGAGATTTACAGTACGCCTCCAATCTATCCCGCTGAGCATCTAGACTGTATTTCTGATGATCCTCATCTGTGCTGATGCGGGTATAAAAAGCAACTCTCATCTATTCTCCGTAGTTTATTGTTGTAACTAAAGTTGTGGCAGCCAAAATGTAAACTCTAATTCTGTGTTAAAAAAAATAGCTGTTGTGCATCCAGCGATAAATATAACCACAATCATCGCAACCATTATTTCTCGCGCGAGCGGCTTTATATTGCAAAACATTAGATTTGTCCATTCCGTTTGAACCAGAAAGTAGTGTCAGTCCTCCTGTTTAATTCTTTTGAAAATAGCATATCTAATGTCAGGAGGTGTTCCTTTTTCTATTACAAAAAAAGTTAAAACTGTTTCTAGTGTCATGTCAAGCATCAATAGTCGGATAAAGTCGTGACAGTTTTATCCTGGCGCTTTCTGTTGTGAACTGCCAGTTGACCTTTGCGTTCTTGTTATTCCTTGAGTTCTGCCACGCACTCACTTCTTTTCTGA
>JAIPJL010000014.1 GCA_021734165.1 bacterium
CGATTTCATAAGCAAGTATCTTTGCAACAATATGCTCCATTTCGGAAATTCGCTCAGCAGGAAGAGGACCGATAAAAGCATTAGGAATCCATTCCTCTGGGTGGGGGCCTTCAGGATTTTCATAATCCCAGATAACAAACTGGTTGTCTGAATGGCTCCAACTCTGCATAGCCGCTTGGCCGTCATTATAAAATGGTATGTCAAAATCACCGTTTCCATCACCTGCAAGCAGAACAAAGGTAGGTTTCATTTCCCAGTCACCCAACCGCAGTGAATCTCTTAAACCTTCTCTACCGTCAATACCACCCATATTCATCATCGTAACTTCAAACCCTTTCCGTCTTTTCCACTCGGCAAGCGGTTCGACAGCTTCAATGACATCATCATTATCATCTGTCACTATAACATATCCACCAAGGTTGTTTTGATGCAGATGATCTTCATCACGGCGCGGAGGCTGGTCGCTTAATGATCGCACCAGTTCGGACATTGCAGGCGCTATTTGACGTTCAGGAATAACTTTGGCTGCCGGATCGCTTTCGAAGCTTACATCAACCTTCAAATTATCAAAAACGTAAAGTTCTTCTTTATGGGGATTGTACTGGTATGGGGAAACTGTTAATACTGCGAAACGAGTTCCGCCAATGGTCAACACATCAGAGATAGTTGCCGGTTTGGCGGGAATGAGTTCGTTTGATGCATAATTAGCAGGATTGGGCTGCTGCAAAGAAACAGCATCCGAACTGTTGATGTCACTAATCGGGAAAGGAGCGATCTTAATATCAGCAATTGTTTCACAGACGCCTTCCTGTATTGTCAGCGTGGGTTTCATGCCGCTTGGTAGTTCGATCCACTTACTCCAGCCTGGAAGCACAGGACCTCCCATTTTGCCGATTACGACGTCAGCATTTATGTCAATTTGGCTGAAAGATTGACCGTCAAACTCAAATTCCGTTAGTTCAACTAAGGGTGAAATAATGGATACCGAGATTTCTGCTTCATTATTTCCACTTATTGAAAGCCAAGCCGGTGTTGAATTCCCAAAAGCATTCTGAGAACATAAAACTGTTATAATCAGCGTTAAAGAAAGCGTGTTCAAAGTAGGCAGTTTTTTCATTGCTCGTCTCCGTGGAGTATGTTTTGCTCCAATTCCTGTAGTTGACTTACAGAATTGAGTGTTTAAATAATACTGATTCTTTGAATTATTCCTAAGTTTATATTTCAGGCGTCATTCCAGTTAAGCAATCTGTCCGAAAACAACAAACAAATAGTGGTGTCAGGCGTCCACTGCCTATGCAGGGGATGCCTGACGACACTCGTAAACTTATTCTCGAACAAACTACTCTACAGGAGTAACATGCCATTTTTAAGCAAAATAATCCAAAGAACTCGGGGTGTTTGACTCAAGACCTGCGCATCAGAAAATATTTTTCAGCGTTTGGTTTGTAATGTTCTGAAATGTAGTGTACACCTCCGTATTTGCGATTTGCAACGGAGATACCTACGCTGTTAACTCAGTAAGCTAACGCCCAAGCTCTTCCATTTCAGCTTCGAGGATTTTCATCCTCTCTTTTGCTTTGCGCATAGCATCCTCGGCAGAAAGTTTAGAATTAATCGCTGCTTCACGCGCTTCCTGAACTCGACCATCCCTTGCCAAATCTGCAGCTTCAACAAGCAGTTCTTCAGCCTTGAGATAATCATCTGTTGCATGTTCTTCAGCATTGAATTCCTGAGCAACATTTATTGCATCTTCCGCTCTTTTAAGCTCCCTTTCGGCTGAAGTATCACATCCTGTTAATGACAGGGATACCATTACAAACAGTCCTGCCATTAAAAAAATCGACAGACGCATAAAATAATCCTCCTAAGATAGTAAATACGAAAATTTTACTTTAATGTTGTGCCATCTGGGTCATATCCCACATTGGCAGGAAAATCGCCAAAGCCAACAAAAGAACCATACCGCCCATACCGACAGTGAGAATTGGCTCAATCATTCCAGTAAGTCCTTCAACAGCTTGAGTTACTTCTTCATCGTAATATTCGGAAATATTGACCAGCATATCATCAATAGCTCCGGATTCCTCCCCAACTGAGATCATTTTAACAACGAGAGGCGGGAAAAGACCGGTTTCACCGAGAGAAATTGCAATACCTCTGCCGTATTCAATACCCTCAGCGGCCTGCTTCAGAGCTTGTCCCAACACAGCATTTCCCACAGTACCTGCAACTATCTCAAATATTTGCAGGATAGGCAAGCCTGCCCTCGAGAGTGTTTCAAACATCCTTGTGAAGCGGGTCATGGCAGTTTTCAGTATCAGCGTTCCAAAGATGGGCAGCTTTAGTATGAAACCGTCCCACCAAAAACGTCCGGCTTTGGTTGAAAGTACGATTCGAAAACCGATAATAATCCCTGCAATAACAATAATCATCAACCACCAGTATCCGAGAACAATATCAGCAAGAGCCATAAGAATCACGGTGGGTAATGGTAAGTCAAGCCCTACCTGGTTGAAAATCGCCGCAAACTTAGGAACCACCATAGTCACCAAGACAAGAAATGCAATACCCATACCGCTTACAACGATAATTGGATAGCGTAAAGCTCCCTTTACCTTGTGCTTAATTTCCACGTCGCGTTTCAGCACATCTGCAATTCGTACTAAAACAGTATCCAGCACACCACCTAATTCACCAGCTTTAACGGCATTAATATAAATATCGTCGAAAACCTTCGGATGTTTGCTAAGTGCGCTTGAAAAATCTTTTCCACTTGCGATATCCTCTGCAACCTGAAGCAAAATCTCTGCAAGATTTGGGTTTTCCGCTTGTCCGGCAAGTGTTTCGAGAGAAGAGAGAATAGGAACCCCCGCTTTAAGCAGGGTCACGAGCTGCCTGGTAAAATCAATAACATCGCGAACTGTAACCTTACGACGTTTACCTTCCTTAACGGTAAAATTTATTCCAGCAGATTTTTGTCCGCCTGAACTCGAATCACTTACAGAAATGCTTATCGGCATAAGCTCCTGACTTTTCAGGACATGCTCCACTGCATTAGCGTCTCCAGCATCAATCACACCAGTTATTTCCTTGCCTGATGAATTAATCGCTACGTATGAAAAATGAGGCATTATATCTACCGTTTAAGTTTTGAAATTACTCTCAATGAATGTAAATCTGAAGCAGCGCCTATGATTCTTTTATAACATTACAATATAATAAATTCCTTGCCAATATGAAACTAATGAAAAATTAAATGGTAAGTTAATCGTATCTAAAGAAAGCATAGTCGAAGATTTATATTTTAACCACTTCTTAAATTACCCTTCTTCTTGATTTAAGGATTGTAATCCATGTTCATCTATCTTCCTGTAAAGCGTATTCCGTCCAATACCGAGCTGCCTCGCAGTTAATGCAATATTGCCATCATTGACTTTTAATGCACTGATAATCACATCTTTCTCGACGTCTTTCAATGGTCTTACTTCAGCTTTACCTAAGTTATCTATTTCATCTCTATCAACTATAGTATCCTGGCAACGAATCCATTCAAGCTGATGTGGAAAATCCTCTACTCTCAGCTTAACTCCATCGGACAGCAGCAACGCCCTTTCAACCGCATTCTGCAACTCCCGAACATTGCCGTGCCAGGGATAACTACATAGAAGATCAAAAACATCACTATTAATTCTGTCTATGCGTCTTTTATTGCGTTCACCGGTTGTTTTTAAGAAGTAATATGTGAGTATTGCAATATCTTCTTGCCGGTCTTTCAAAGATGGTAAATGTATTGGGAATACATTAATCCGATAGAGAAGATCTTCTCTGAAACTTCCGTCTTTAACCATATCTTCAAGGTTTCGATTAGTTGCGGTAATCAATCGGACATTGACTCTAATAGTATCATTGCCTCCGATGCGCTCAAATTCACCATACTCTATAACGCGCAGAACTTTTG
This sequence comes from bacterium, assembly GCA_021734165.1. Taxonomy (GTDB): domain Bacteria; phylum Electryoneota; class AABM5-125-24; order Hatepunaeales; family Hatepunaeaceae; genus JAIPJL01. The sequence goes on from JAIPJL010000014.1 coordinate 3,959, forward strand.
CCTGGAGCGCAGGACTCATTTCACCGATCTCATCAAGGAAAAGCGTACCGCCGTCAGCTATTTCGAACTTGCCTGCCATTCGGTTTACAGCGCCGGTGAAAGCGCCTTTTTCATGACCAAAAAACTGACTTTCAAGAAGACCTTCCGGGACAGCGGCGCAATTCACAGTTATAAATGGTTTTTCACTTCGACTACTGGTTGAATGAATCATGTGGGCAACGAGTTCCTTGCCTGTACCGCTTTCCCCTGTAACCAATATCGGAACGTTAGCATTGGAAATCTTTGTCAAGTCTTTATATATATTCAATATTTCTGAAGTCAGACTCAACATCTTATTGTAATTATACTTATGTTTGAGTTCGCTTCTTAACTCGTTTATCTTGTGTAGCCAAGCGACAGTCTCCATATACTCACGACAGGAATCGGCAATTTCGATTGTATTGTCTATATCTGAAATCATAGACGCAGCGAAACCGATCTTTGTCATTTCCTCCGCTGTATCTTTTATGGATGACGGACAGAACGATAGTATAGGCAGGTTTGGTAGTTTTTTCTTGACCTGACGCGCAAAATCGATACCACTGAACAGCGTGAGTCTGAGATGGAGAACAACAAGATCAAATCCGGAGAGCGCTAACATCTGCATAGCAGTATCGGCAGTTGCCGCATGCTCAATTCTAACATTATTGCCAAATTCACGCTGAAGCGCTGTGGTTGTGCGACGACGTCTGTCAACAACCAGAACTTGAAATGGCTTTTTCTGAGTAAAACAACTTCCTGCTATTTGATGTTGTCCGTTCAAATGTCCCTTGATTGAATTGCTAATCTGCCTAATCGAAGCGGAATAAAGATAACCAGGATATTCAGGCAGAACACGAGAATCAGAGCTTCAATAGTTTTTATCGTCGGAAAAGGTCCTCGATCGACAAGATATATGAAATAACCATACACAGGCCAAGCGATTATTGCTACCATTAAAGCCACGTAAACCAGACTGAAAACAACGGTCAATACTCCACCATAAGTTGATGCGATACGCATAGGACTTTCAACACTGAAATCAGGGAGTAACGCTCCCATTCCGGTTGCAAGTGAGCAAAGCGCCGCTCCCATCAGAAACGTACCGGTTGTAGTTAAGGTAATCATAGCGCCGTCAAGATGCAGCGCCCGGTTGGAAAAAAACACCATTAATTCACATAATCCAAGAAATACCACGAACGCCAACAGAAACTTTTCAAAGAATAAACCTTTGGTTGAAACCGGCGCCGATCTGACCACCCAGAAACCTCGTCCTTCAAGACTGATAAGCGGAAAAACAAAACGCACTGATAGCGTTGCCAGGATAAAACCGGTAAAGGCAAAGTTAAGAAATAAAACTATCGTTTTCCAGTACGGATTATCAAAGTCGAAACGACTTGAAATATAAATCAGATTCAATAGATAGATTAACATAAAGGCAAAAAGAATCATAAACTGTGCCCATTGGTTCGGATTGCGGGTGAATTGAATCAGGTCTTTTAGCAGCATTGCTTTAAGCGGATTTTGCAGCCATCCTTTGGTAAATCGCTTCGCCAACGAGCCTGTTTTTGAGCGAAGTATGCTTCCTGATAACTCGCTGAAAGCTGTCCAGGCGCTGTAATAGAATTTGTCAGCGATTACCATGATCCAACGCAACCAGACAAACATCGTTAATGTAAGCAAGATTCCAAGGAACAGCGCTTTTCCGTTATTTCCGGACTGAAGTAAACGTAATCCATCTATCAGCCAGTGAGCAGGTGACAGGAAATCGTTGCCTTGTTGATTCAATTGAGCAAGATAACGATCGATATTTGAGTATCTCGCAGCTCCGCCAACCACAAATCCCTGAAATCTTTGAGAATGAACCCAGAAGCCCATTATTACAAGTGTAATAACGGTGACTAATACGACTGCTGCACGAGCGGATGTTACTCTCGCAAAATGAATTAAAGCGCCGAGCGCCAAAGAGCCTATTTCAGCGGCAATTACAACAATTGGTATTATTCCGAAGAGGATTATACAGATTATTAGCCAGATCGGCATAGCGTAGATCAATCCCCATGCAACAACAATCGGTATTCCCAGAATTGCCAGTGACCAGGAGCTGTAAACCAGATTATCTGCAAAACGACTGAGAAATATCCTGCCCGATGAAACAGGATGCGAAACAAGAAATGTTATCTCAGGTGAGCGGAAAATTGTGGCAATGCCTGTAATGAGATTACTGATGACCAGTAGCCAGAAGACCGTAACTATGGTAATTCCGAGTACTCTTTGCATTAACGGTTCACCGATGCCTTCAAGCTCAAGCAGTTTTCCAAACACCTTATAAAAGAAAAAAGTTGCGCCAATTCCAAGCAGTGTTATGACAATAACGGACAGTATTTTCCCAATGCGCGCTCCTTTACTCTGGAGTGAAAACTGCCCGATAAGCATTCTCCACTTCCAGCCCAAGTCCGTTTGCGGAATGTGGCTCATGCAGATTCACCAATGGCTGTTATATTGAAAAACGCCTCTTCCAGACCTCCGCTGTCGGTTGACAGTTCTTTAACACTGCCGAGCAGCGCGAGTTTTCCTTTGTGAATTATACCGACCTTATCGCAGATTTCTTCTGCAACCGTGAGAGTATGTGTCGAAAAGAAAAGCGTTCCTCCGGATTTACAGAATTCTATCATCGCTTTCTTAACCAGCTTTGCAGCGGCAGGATCGAGCCCTACCATCGGTTCATCAATCAGCGCTATCTTCGGATTATGGACGAAAGCCGACGCCATAACAACACGCTGCTTCATACCGTGCGAGTATTCGCCGATACGCTTATCGATCCAAGCGCCAATGCCAAAATCGGATTGCAGTTTCTTAACTCTTTCAAGTGTAAATGAATGCTCAAGTTTATAAAGTCCGGCGCAGAAATGCAGAAATTCTCTTCCGGTTAAACTCTCGTAAATATAAGGGCTGTCAGGCACATAGCCGGAGTTTTTCTTCGCTTCGAGTGGCTGCTTCTGAATATCATATCCGCAGATAAGTACACTGCCGGATGATGGTTTTACGAGTCCGGCAGCGATTTTCATAGCGGTAGTTTTACCGGCGCCATTTGGACCAAGAAAAGCAAACAGCTCCCCAGGGAAGAGTTCAAGGTCGAGGTTATCAAGGGCGTTTACAGAACCGTACTGTTTTTTAACACCTGAAAAGATTATTGATGGCTGTATTTTATCGTTGATTGGGTTTTCCGTAACTATGATTAACACATCTTTTTTAACAATTATCAAAGTAATAACGAAAGTAAAGAAAGTCAATTATCTTTTTTACAGATTAAAATCCGGATTCACTCAAATTTTAATTTTTACTATTGACTATGAATTGATAACAGAATATATTTTTATGCTTAACGAAAACCTGGTGAGTGTAGCTCAGTCGGTAGAGCACCAGGTTGTGGCCCTGGTGGCCGTGGGTTCGAGTCCCATCACTCACCCAAAAAAAATTTTATGGCCCCATCGTCCAGTGGTTAGGGCACAGGGTTTTCGACCCTGCAACAGGAGTTCGATTCTCCTTGGGGCTACCAACAAAAAAGAAGAGTCCAAACGGGCTCTTCTTTTTTATTCTCTATGTCTCTATTCTTCTATGATATTATTTCATCAAACTCAACGTCCTGATAGCAGTCTGTCCCGATCCTTCAAGTCTTACTATATAAAATCCCGACGAAAGATCATCTGCATTCAGATTCACCGAATGAAATCCCGCCAGTCTGTAACCGTTGAACAGCGTCCTCACTTCCCGTCCTGACAGATCGTAGAGCGCTAACCGCGTAGAGGCCGGCTTGCCGAGCCCGAATGTGATAGTTGTGGTTGAGTTGAAGGGATTTGGATAAGCGGGATTAAGGATGAATGTTGAATTTTGAATGTTGGATCTATCATCGACTTTATTAGGATCGGTGAAACGGTAGATGCCAAGGTTGGTGTAATCGGCGACGTAGATTAAGCCGTCTTCGGACAAGTCAACTCCCATGGCAGCCCCAGGCGTATAATAGTATCCTACTTCTTCCGCATGTTCAGGATCACTAACAGATATAACCTGTAAACCACTCCCGTCCGCTATATAAACATAGTCTCCCGAAGCTTCGATTCCCCGACCGATACCAAGTGAGTCATATCTTGCGATTCTTTCCGGATGATTAGGATTGGTGATTGAAATAACACGTAGCCCGTATCTACCATCCGTTATGTATGCATAATCACCGGAAATAGAAAAACATCCTGCATAGTTAGTATTATAACGCCCCACTTCTTGCAAATGGTTTGGATCTGAAATTGAGAATATAATAAAAGCGTTATCACCCTCCAGCACATACGCATAATTATCAGAAACCCTGACATCACATGCACGAATATTATCATAACATACCAATTCTTCAGGATTCTCAGGATCAGCAACTGATACGACCAACAATCCACCTCCACCATCAGCTATATAAGCACAATCGCCAAGTACTGATATTTTTTGAATGTTTCTTGGCGTCTCATAAGTCCCAACTTGTTCCAGGTGTTCGGGATCGACAACGGAGATGATGCATAATCCGATATCATCGACTGCTACATAAGCGTAGCCATTATAAACGTAAACACTACGAGCATACCCATCCGTAGCATAACAACCTATCTCTCGTGGATTAGCAGGATTAATAACTGAAATTACCCGCAAACCATTCAGCCCGTCAGCGAGGTAAATAACGTCATCGCAAATCATTAAATTCACAGCTTCTCCTTCGTCATTGAATCTTCCTATTTCCTCAATGTTTTCAGGATCCGCAATTGATATTATACACAAACCACCTTCATCATCTGCAACGTAAGCATAGTCTCCAGAAATTGTCACACTGCGAGCTGATTTATCTGTATCGCAATATCCCACATCCTGTAAATCTCCAGGATCAGTAATGGAAATAACACGCAAACCATAAGTATCATCAGCAACAAATGCATAATTACCTATAACTGAAACATCCCACGCATACCGTGTATCAAAATATCCTACGACTTCCGGATTTGTTAGGTCAGCAATTGAAACAACGCATAAACCATCGTAATTTGCTACAAAAACATAGTTCCCGGAAATTGCTGAATGATATGCATGTCCATCTATTTCGCAATGTCCAATTACTTCAGGATGTTCGGGATCTGCTAAGGATAGAATATGTAAACCACTTAAATCGGTAACAAAGGCATTGGTCGAGGAAATTTCAATATAATAAGCACAATCGAGTGAATTATCTTGTTCTATTTCTATGAGATGTTCCGGGTCAGCAATAGAAAGAACACGCAAACCTTCCAATATATCAGCTATATAGACATAATTCCCATAAATTGCAATATCAGTAGCATACTGCGTATCATAATGTCCTATCACTTCCGGATGCTCAGGATTCGCAATGGAGATGATATACAAGCCATTACCCTCATTTGTTAGATAAGCATAATCTCCCGAAACAGCAATACTATGTGCATATCCAAGGTTATCATCCCAATAACCAACAAGTTCAGGATTTTCAGGATTGGATACATCCACAATCTGCAGACCCGACCGACAAACTGCAACATAAGCAAGGTTATCAACTACAACAACGTCTCTTGTCTTGTCCCACTGATTATAAATCCTTCCGACCTGTTCGACGTTTTCGTGGTCTTGAGCGAAAAGGGGTGTGTTTGCGCAGAATAAAACGCAGACAATGAGTGGTAAAAAGGGAATGTTACGCATTTTAACTTACTCCTTATTTAATCAACTTCTTTACAAATACTTAATAAAATCTGATTCTTAACAACTTACAGCTATACATTAAATTAAAACAATAATTTTGTGTTATGCAAGTCGAATCGTGGTTTTTCTGTCGAGCGAGGATGTCTGATAGCATTTAATTGTTTAGAATACAACCTTCAGTTTGTTTAAAACATGCTAAAGCATGAACTCTGAACAGTTTAGAGTTCAACCTTTAGGCTGTTTTAGACACGCTAAAGAGTCTGTCCGATAAATATATTATACACGTCAAATGTTTAATGCCTTCGTGTCGTAAATGTACATAGTGTCCAATAATTAGATGAAGCTGTTTTTTTTACAGCCTACTAACCAATCTCCACTTAAACCTTGTAAAGATTTCACTTGTATATTGTATCAGGTGGTTGTAAATTAATAAACAGTAAGATGTTGTTTTACGTAAATTTGAAACGCAAAGAGGTTGCAATGCTGTGTCGGTTTAAAACTTATGTGCCTGCTGTTTTTGTCATGCTCGCACTGATCACATTTACGCCCTTCGCTGAAGCAGGTCAGGTCAGCACAACCCTGAATTTCGATTCACCGACCATCTCAAGAGTTGATGGTTTTGATAATATTACACTTCCAAACGCTTTCAATCTTGGTGATCCCGGTACACCGTCACTGCCTCAGGTAGGGGTGTGGCTGATGCTGGCTCCGGGTGAAGAAGCGGTTCTTGTGAATCTCAAGTCTCAGAAATGGGAGAGCATTTCCGGCAATTACCTGCCTGCTCCAAACATTCAACAGAGACCACTAAGTGCTTTAGGTCCCTTCCCACAGCAGGAACCGGATACTGAGATTTATAATAGCAAGAATGTCTATCCTTTAAGTCCAACCGCTGATTTGATGACACATTTAAAGCGTGGTTTCGCTGTCTCAACAGTCCTCGTCTGTCCGGTAAGGTGGAATCCAACAGATAGCTCGCTGGAATACCTTGTCAGCGCTGAGGTTGTTATTGAAACATCACTGGGAGTAACAGCGGGAGAGGGTTTTAATAACTTCTATCGCGGTGATCTTAAAACTCGTACATTACTTGAAGCAAAAGTTTCCAATCCTGAAATGAGCGAGCGCTATCCCCGTCGTGATGATGACGAAATGGAAAGCATTCTATTAATTACAGTTGATGACTTGATGGATGCTGCTGAGGAATACGCTGCCTGGCGAAATACCCGCGGTCAGGTTACACATATCGTAACGGTTGATCAATTGATTGAGAGTGAAGAAGGTATTGATGATCAGGATTGCATTCGTAATGGTATTAAATCTGCTTATCGAGATTTAGACATTGGTTATGTGCTGCTGATGGGTGATACCGAGCAGGTTCCACATCGTGGACTTTACGGAAACACAGGCGATATGGAGGATCTTGATATCCCCGCTGACCTTTATTACGCTGGACTTGATGGTAACTGGAATAATAATAATAATGCGCGCTGGGGTGAGAACGTTGATGGCGCCGATATGCTCGCTGAGGTTTATGTCGGAAGAATGCCGGGGGCTTCAAATAATGAAATCCGTCGCATCACTCATAAAGTCATGCTCTATAGTGATACTCCCGTTGTGGATGATATTCTGAAAGCTTTAATGCTTGGTGAGGAATTAGGCTGGAATGTGATGGGCGGGGATTATATGGATGAACTCTATGCCGGCAGCAACCGCGTGGGACATCGCACCGTTGGATTTCCTGATCGTTATGAGCGTTATAATCTCTACGACAGAGAAAGAGAATGGAGTGGTACCCAAGACCTTAGACCGCTATTTTCTGAAGGTTATCATCTTGTTCACCACCTCGGGCACGCTTTCACTGATGCGGTATTTAAACTGAATTATAATCAGGTTACTGACAACCGCATCACAAATGATGGTGAAGAAAACGGCTTTAATATCGCTTATTCGCAGGGTTGTTATGCCGGCGCTTTTGATAATCGAGGCACTGAACCAAATAGTTATTTCGACTTTGACTGTGTTGGTGAAAAATTTGTATCCGGTATAAGCAATGGTTTTGTGGCATTCTTATGCAACGGTCGCTACGGATGGGGTAATGGCAACAGTGTTGATGGAGCTTCTCAACAGTTCGAGCGGGAATTCATTGATGCTATCTTTGCTGAAAATATTACGAAAATCGGTGAAACAAATCAGGATTCAAAAGAAGACATCGTAGATATGTGCGGTAGCGGTGGAATGCGCTGGTGTTATTTTCAGGTCAACCTGCTTGGTGATCCGATAATGGACATCTGGACTGATGAACCTGAAGAGTTTGAAATTAATTGCCAGGACGTGATTATGCTCGGTTCGGAAGAATTCAGCGTTACCGTTGAGGGCGTCGAAGGAGCTACTGTCTGCATATCTAAAGACGGTGATATTTATGGGCTTGGAGTAACGGATGAGAACGGCTATGTTTTGCTTGATTTTGATGAGCCTGTCAGTGATGTTGAGCCGTTAACGCTGGTTGTAACTGCACATAACTATATGCCTTATTATGGTGAAATAGAGACAATGCAATCTGAGCACGGCTATCCATGGATTGATGAATTAACAATTGATGACTCAGAAGGAAATGACAACCAGGAGGTTAATGCCGGAGAGAGAATCTTCATTAATCCATTGATTCGCAATCTCGGTCAGGAGTCCTTAACGAATATGACTGTTACAATCTCTTCTTTTAATCAGATGGTTCGTATTCATGATGCGGCTGCGTCTTACGAAGTAATTGAGCCTGGAGCATCTACTCTCGCTGGTGATATGATAGAACTTACTATTGTTTCAAATTGTCCTGATATGCGAAGAGTTGAAGTTGAATTATTGATTACTGATAATGACAACGATGAGACATGGAATCAAACCCTGTCTTTTATTGTACACTCAGCGAATCTCGTCAATTCAAACCTGATTGTTCTTGACGATGAAGGTGGTAATGCAGGAGTACTTACTCCCGGTGAGGAGATGTCAATAGTATTGATGTCAACAAACACAGGATCTAGCGATGCTGAAAATTTAGCGGCTGAGTTGGTTTGCGATAATCCGATGGTTGAGATCGTAGAAGGGGAAGTAAACCTGGATCATCTCCCTGTAAACGAGAGCAATACATTTGAACAGTATTTTACTGTCAGAATTTCTGATGATTGTCCCGATCCATATCTCGCAATTTTCTATGTAAGGATTTCCGGTGAATTCGGTTATCTTCGCACCTGCATGCAGCAGATCGGTATCGGAGGCGCTAACTACACATTTGAAAATGATGATGAAGTATGGCAGCATTATAACATTGGTAATGACTGGGGTGATCAATGGGATCGCTCAGATCGTGATAATTACACGCCAGGCGGGATTAATTGCATAAAGGTAGGACCTGCAAACAACAATGGCGCTAATTATCAACATAACCTTAATTGTGCTATTGAAATGCCGGAATTTACCGTTACAGCGCCCATGCAGCTTTTCTTCTGGCACAAGATAAGCGCTGAGGAGAGCGCTCAAAATGCAGGCAGGGCTTATGACGGTGGTTTTGTTGAAATATCTGTAAACAGCAGCCGCTTTGAGACACTAACACCCGATAACGGCTACACTCATACCATTCGGCATGGTGAAAGTGATAATCCACTTGATGATGATCAACTTTGTTGGTCGGGAGAATTTGACTGGCAGCCTGTTTTATTTGATCTTTCCGATTACCTTTATCAGGATTTATCTATACGTTTCCATTTCGGTTCCGACGGTGGGGAAGCGCGGCGTGGCTGGTGGATTGATGACGTCCAGCTAAGGTTGAAGGTTGAACCTGAATCGCCGGTTGACGTTAGCGGAGAGGTCAGATACGGCGGAGCATGGCTGACATGGACAACGCCTCCGGTGCGTGATGATTATCCTGAGGAGCTGATTGGCTATAAAATATTCCGCTGTTCAAGTACGGAAAGCGATTTCCTTGACACTTTGATTACCGATAATCAATATCTCGATTATCTCGTTGGTCAGCCTGCGGATGAATACTATTATATTGTTTATTCAATCTATGCCACGCAGGAAGTCATGTCTGAAGGCGTGGCTATCGAATGGACACAGGATGTTGAAACTGAAGATAATACTTTACCTGACGAATGGGAGTTGAGCGGTATTTATCCCAATCCGTTTAATTCAACGACGAGGATTGCCTACAACGTGCCGACTCAGGGCAGTGTTCACATCGCTATATACGACCTAAGCGGCAGACGGCTCACCGTGCTCGCTAACGGTATGCACAATCCCGGCAGACATCAAGCTGTGTTGAATGCTGACAACTGGACTTCAGGTATCTACATCGTTAAGTTGACAACGCCTGCAGGCTCCATAGCATCAAGGATGGTGTTGATACGCTAACACAAATAAGCTCAGGGCAACGCCCTGAGCTTACTTATATTATCCTTTCAGAGCTTAATTGGATATAAATGTTACCCATAGGAAACAGCTAAGAACCATTAAACTTTATTACAGTAATTTACACTTTAGAGCAGATATTTGTATATTATATGAAAGCCAAAAGCCTAAAGTCTAAAGCCCAGAGCCCAATAAATGCCCTTCAACCTGATACTAATCGGAATAATATCCCTGATCGGACAGGTCTCCATCCTGCGTGAACTCAGCGTTGCGTTTTACGGAATTGAGCTAATATACATACTTGCTATAGCTGTCTGGCTGCTCTGGACGGGTATCGGCGCGAAAATCGCTCAAAGAAGTTTCCATCCGACTCCTCAAACTATAATTATTCTATTCTTCATTTTAGGTTTAATTTTCCCATTAGACGTGAGTTTCATCCGCGGGATGAGGCACATTTTCGCAGGTACTCCCGGCGCATATCTACCCTTTACCACCCAAATAATTGCTATTAATATAGCACTCCTGCCTGTCTGTATAATGCTCGGAATAGCTTTTCAGTGGACAGCAAGGCTCTATGTTACTGAGGACAGAACACTTGCCCGCGCTTATGCAATAGAATGCTTCGGAGGGATTATCGGCGGTCTCGCTGCAACGGTATTATTGAAAATCGGCGTCCAAAACCTGAGCATTCTATTGATTTGTTCAATTGCCTGTTTCAGCAGTGGTTTGATGTTTCAATCGGGACGCATCAGAATAATGCAAAGATTGTTATCGGTGGTTCTGATAATACTTGCGGTAATTGTATCATCCAGGCTTCCGGAAATTGACAGATTAATGTCAGGCTGGAATCATCCGGGACTGCTTGACAGCAGGGATACTCCTTACGGTAGAGTAACCCTGCGATCAGTTCTCGGTCAGCTCACGGTTTTCGAGAACGATGCGCTCAGTTTCGACAACGAAGGTACTGCATCCGAAGAATTCGCCTGTCTGTCCGCACTGCAAAGTTCTGAACCAAAGGAGATTATGTTGCTGGGTGGGGGAGTGGAGGGACTGATTTATGAACTTTTGAAGCACAATCCCCGAAAGATCGACTATGTTGAATTGAACAAGCAGATGTTTGACATGGTTGAGAAACATCTTCCAGACGAGTTTATTAAATCACTTCATGCAGACAACGTCGATATTACCTATACCGATCCGCGTCGTTTCCTGAAAACTGCCGGTAAGTACGATTTGATAATGGCTGCTTCACCGGAGCCGACGTCGGGGCAGAACAACCGCTTCTACACAAAGGAGTTTTTCAGAGAATGTGCGCTTCACTTGAAGCAAGATGGCGTTATGACATTTCGTTTGCGTAGCGCGGAGAACCTTTGGACGCCTCAGTTACGCAAACGTAATGCATCCATATATCAAGCCTTGTGCGAGGTTTTTCCGAATGTGACGGTACTGCCGGGTGTGACGAATATCTTCATCGCATCGGTTGAAAACCTGAATAACAATCCCGATACTCTCGCAGGGAGATTGCTCGCAAGACACATTGAGAATCGACTTGTCACACCGGAATACATCCACTACTTATACACAAACGACCGCTTTAAAAAGATAAAGACAGCTCTTAACAGCGTGCGAGTTCCCATCAACAGCGATAACCATCCGATCTGCTATCAGTATGCGCTGATGATCTGGCTGTCTAAGTTCAACAAACGCCTTGCATTTCAGGATCTTAGTACGCTGACTAACGATAAGCTGATGATGGTTACTGTTTCTATTATCTGTTTCTTATTGTTATCTGTGATATTTATAATAATAAGGCGAAAACCACATATTCAGCAAGCGTTTCTCGTTGGTATTGCAGCCCTGATCGGGATGGTGTTGGAAACGGTGTTAATCCTCAACTACCAGACGAGATGCGGCGTCCTGTTTCAGGACATCGGTTTGTTATTGACGGCATTCATGGCAGGTTTAACCATTGGAGCCTCGCTGTCTGACAGGATTATGCACAGTATGCGAAGCGGAAGTATTCATTGGTTTGGAATAATAACAGTTTCAGGCTTAGTTCTCCTGAATATTATAACCGCTTTGTTATTAATTATAGAGGCAGTGTCCGGTTTAATCAGCGCCGGATTATTATTGATTTTAACAGGAGTATTCACGGCGGCTGTCTTTGCCTGGGCAAGAAGGCAGAGAACCACAGATCAATCAGCCACTATCTCAAGTCTATACTCCGCCGATTTAATAGGAGGGAGTATAGGCGGACTCGCCGCAGCGTTGATACTGGTTCCGATGTTTGGGCAGATAAGCGCTGTTATCTTAATGACAGCCTTATCGATGTTGTGTTTGTTGTTGGTTCGAGTTAGAAATTGATGTACATTTCCAAATATCACCATATCCAATTTATTACTACAGAAACACTTAGAGAAATGAATTGAACACTAACAGTAAAAACAAGGTTTAATCATGGATAAACGCCGACTATCAGCTATTATGTTCACCGACATCGTCGGTTACACCCGCAAGATGGGTGACGATGAGGTCAAGATGCTCAGGTTGTTAAAGGAGCACAATGCAATTATTGAAGCAGCAGCCAGTAACCATGAAGGTGAAATAATCAAGCGCATCGGTGACGCCTTCCTCGTAAGTTTTAACAGCGCTCTCAATGCAGTCCTCTGTGCTATAGAGATCCAGCAAGCACTTCGTGATTACAACAAAGATAAACCACCTTCAGACCAGGTTCATATTCGCATCGGCATTCATCTCGGTGATATTGTCATCAGTGAAGGAGATGTGTTTGGTGATGGCGTTAACGTGGCATCACGTATAGAACCGCTCGCACACCCGGGTGGAATCTGCATAACCCGTAGCGTTTATGATATAGTTAAGAAGAAGATGATGGTCAAAGCAGTTGAACTTGGACCACAGCAACTAAAGAACGTCGATGAAGCAGTTGAAGTGTTCCACCTACTTTCAGAGACTGTTGGAATCAAGGAACTACGCAAAGCCAAGCAGTTGAAGAGGAAACAGCAAAGGTGGATATTGCCGGTTGTTGGTTTGACTATCATTTTGATAGCCACAGGTTTAGTATTGTGGCATCAGTATTATAGAACCAGTAATTTTGAGAAACTACAGAGGATAGTCGAAAATGTAAAAATTCCCGAAAACAGGATTGCTATCTTACCCTTGCGCAATTTATCAGGAGATGATAATCTCGATTACTTTGCTGAGGGAATAGCTGAAGAGTTAATCTTTCGTTTATCAAGGATAAGAGAACTTTATGTGTATCCATTGTCTGATGTGTTGGCAATTAGCAAAGATCGAAGATCAACCCAGGGAATAAAGAATGCCTTAGGCGTGAAGTATTTAATTCAGGGAACGATGCGTCAGGATGGAGACAGCGCAATCGTTGTTATAGAAGTAATCAACACTGAGACGCTTGACAGACTTATATCAGAACGTTTTACTGAGACAATTAAGGAACGTACAAGACTCTACAATCGTTTGGCGAAGACCGTTCTCTTTAATATTGTGGGCCGAGTTTCTGGTGAAGATGAAGCAGCGCTGGCGGTGTTTTCTTCAGTAAATGAAATATCAAATGACCTATATTTGCAAGCCAGACATGCCCAGCGTAAAGCGATAACATGGAACGACCAACAGGAAGTATTGAAATTATATGAAGCTGCAGTTTCTGCTGATAGTAATTTTGCTTTGGCGCGAGCGCAGTTAGCAGAAGCTTATGCAGATATTTTTGGTGAGTGGCAGAAGGATACCTCGTGGACGACAAAAGCATTGTCCGAAGCTCAAGCTGCGATTTCTATAGCACCTGACTTACCGGAAGCTCACTTCGCTTTGGGAAAGGCTCTAGAGAAAAAACAATTGTTCGAAAAAGCGGAATCCTGCTATCACAGGGCAAGTGAACTGAGATCCGATTTTCGTGCATCTTATTATCAATTGGGATCGATGTATGATTGGATGAGTAAGGAACATGAAGCTCTAACGTTATTTAAACAGTCACTCAAAATGAATCGCTACGTTAACGATCGCAAGGGAGAAGCAAACACACTGCAGAGAATTGGTAAAGTATTTGATGATTTATATGAATTCACATTAGCCATGCAATATACTGATTCTGCATTAGTTATTTACCGCGATGTCTATGATAGAAAAGGGGAGGCTGATGCAGTATTACAAATAGGTTATTTACAATGTAACCAAGGTAAGGATTCAGTTGCACTTAAACATTGGGAAAAATGTCTAGCTCTTTATTGCGAAATCGGCGATAAAAGAGGGGAGAATACTTCCTCACATAATATTGCATGTATATGGATGAATATGGGTAATGACTCTCTTGCGTTAAGAAATTTCGAGGAATGTTTGAGTGTTGCACGAGAATTAGGTGATTTATCACTTGAAGCATACATCTACACTAATATGAGCACCCTCTATTTGAAAAGTGATAAGGATTCGCTTGAACTTAAATACCTCGAAAAAGCGCTGGCAATCCATTTGAAAATAAAAGATCAACCTCAAGCAGCAATCATTTTTCGGGCAATAGGCGATTTCCATAAAAATAAAGGTAACTTCATCAATTCTATAAAGAGTTATCAATCTGCTCTCGCTATTTACCAGCAGATCGAGTATAAACACTTGGAAGCATATACTCTGATCAATATTGGGATTATTTATGAACTTACCGGTGATTATTCACAAGCTCAACAATATTTTGAAAAGGGTCAAATGACTTATCGACTGGGAAAGTGGGAGGAAGACAAAGAAGGTGAAGCTTGGTGTCTGTGGAAAATTGGTGTATTCCATTTAAGAAATTGTAATTATGTACAGGCTTTAAATAATTACCAGAAAGCTTTATTAATCTCAAACGATCTGGAATTGGTTTATTATCAAGCGAGGATATTATTAGACATTGGAAAAACGCTGTATAAAAAAGGAGATTTTCTAACTGCAATTGATACGCTTCACTCTGTTATCAACCTAAAAGGGATTGATGAGATTGAGCGTGATATATTTCATCTGGCAATACTATACCAAAATGCCTGTGAAGTTAAGTTAAAAAAGGACAGCACAGACTTAAAACAAATGTTCGCCACGCTTGATTCACTGAAATCTCTTGATTACAAAAATAAAGAGTCAACAATCGAAGCCTACAGCGTTATAGGAAAGATTTTAATCGACCTTGGACGCAAAGAAGAAGCCGAACAACACCTTGAAGAAGGTTACAAAATGGCTGAGGAATCGGGAATGAAGGGTGAAATGAAAAAATATAATGAGTTGATGGAAAGACTAAAAGAAATCTAACAGACAAGGCTGTTCTTAAAAAAGGACAGCCTTTTCGTTGTTATATTATGTTATGTTTAGGGATCACTTCACCAAAACCACCCTATCCGTATCCGACCCTCTCCCAGCCTTCAATCGGAACATGTAAGTCCCTGCCGGCAGATCGGATGCATCCTAACTCGTTGAATGTATTCCATTGGTGTAACTTTTCGTTCCAAAATTGACGATCTGTGCTCCGTTGACGTCGTAAATTCCAAGCGAAATCTGCTGAGGATTGGCGAGTTCGAATGTCAGCCTGGTGGCGCTGTTGAAAGGATAAGTACTAATGGTCTTGATTCACGGTCAGCAAATTAAGGTAATACAAAAAGTATGAAGAGATTTTTAATATTCAGGAGAAGCAGTATCACTGTATGGCTGACCGTGCCATGCTCTTGAAAAGTTATATAATATATCTTTAGAAAACTATTTTTTTTCTATACAGCATTATCAGCCACAACCTGAACACCAGCAGGACCTCTAATGAGCGGATTGAGCGGATCACCACGTGACTGTCTGCTATCGTAAGGTTCCCAACGTCTGCCCATGGCTCTCGCAATGACGCGCTCACCAAGTCGATCCCGAATATTATCCAATGCTGAGTACAAACATTCACGCTTGAGTTTTTCCTTGGATAGAAACAGGTCAAGCTGTCGGTCATCCTTTTCTTTATCGGACAACACTCCAAGTGACAACCCTAAAAGCCGCACCTGTTTACCCTCTTCGAGAGCTTCTGAGAGTAATCGCCAGGCATATTTGATCAGGTGTTCTTCATCATCGGTGACGAATGGCAGTCTGACCTGGTGAGAGATGGTTTCAAACGTCGTATATCTGATTGTCAGTGTTAGAACTCTTCCCACCATCTTCGCTCTCCTGACACGCCGGGCAACCATCTCCGAAAGCGCAACCAGTTTGGCTCGCATGTCTTCCGGATTTGAAAGCGGTTCGCCATAAGTACGCTGATGCCCCATCGACTTCTCGCAGAAATCCCGATCATCGTCCTTTTTCATCCTGCCCGACCACTCACCCCGCGCCAGCTTGGACATGACAGGTCCAAGAATGCCAAAGCGGCTTTTCAGCAGCGCATCCGGCGCTGCGGCAAGCTGTCCGAGCGTTCTGATACCAATTCTATCAAGCGCAGCTTCGGTGGCTTTGCCGATACCGATCATCTTTCTGACCGACAAAGGCGCAAATATTTCAGCAACTTCATCAGTCTTGATAATCATCAATCCATCCGGCTTGCCAAGGTTCGCTGCCATCTTGGCTACCAGCCGGTTAGGTCCTATTCCAACAGTGCAAGGCAGATTAAATCGCTCTTTGATCGTCTTTTTGACATCGCTTCCAAGCTCAACTGCACTTTTGTACAGTTTCAGGCAGCCCGTGATTTCCAGCGAAGCTTCATCGACCGATAGAGGTTTTACATCCGGTGAGAATTTTTCTAATGCAGCCATTATCAGGGCAGATACATAGGTATATTTCGGACCTCTGGTTGGCATGAATATAACATTTGGGCAGCGTTTTCTCGCTTCAACGGCAGTCATCCCGGCGCCGAGTCCGTATTTGCGCGCTTCGTAATTGGCAGCAGTGATCACCCCGCGGTTGCCGCTGCTCCCTCCAACAGCCACCGGTCGCCCTTCGAGATGGGGATTATCACGGATTTCCACCGAGGCGAAAAACGCATCCATGTCGATATGAAGGAAGGTTCGCTCAACGCTTTGATCGGATGGATCGCGGGTAGCGTTTTCAAGTGTTGCAGGGCTGAGTATGGCGTGTCTGCCGTGTTTGTCATGATGCCAAGCCATAGGTTAGTTATCAATCGCAACAGAATTGATAAGCCAGCTCATCTTGTCAACATCAAGCGAGATTTCGCACGCGCCGATATCACTGACAAGCAGAGCAAAATGGTGACATTTCTGCCTGCCCTCAAGAGTAGTCCACATGCCTCGCACATTGTTGATCCGGTGCGCCCTGCCTTTCCAGAGAAAGCGAAGAGGTCTGACTTTACCGGACCCAAAATGGACGATTACTTCAATTGGCTCATTTATCTGTTCGTTACGCATCATTAAAACTTGCTATAATGGTTGTTAATGTGTCAATATCAAGATAATATTATACTGCACATTTGTCAAGCCTATAACATAAAACAGTCACAATTATAATCAGATAAATACAAAAAGGGTGCACTTACGTACACCCTTGCATAATCAACTTTACTATACTACGACACCATGATACTTCGACACCACTCTCACTTCTTAAAATAATAAAGACACCTGACAAGACTTTCAATGCCTAAGTAAAATGAAGGAAGATGAAGATTCTCGTTCGGAGAGTGAGTTCTTGCGTCCGGCAGAGCATATCCTAACAACAGCGAATCAAGCCCAAGAATTGTCTTAAAATCTGCTACGACAGGTATTGATCCTCCTTCGCGAATGTAATAAACTTCGTGATCCCAGCTTTCCTGCAGCGCACGCTCTGCCGCTTTCATATATTCATTGTCTATGGGAGTAACAACCGGTCTGCCGCCGTGAAACCTTGTGACCTTGACCTTGACAGAATCGGGAGCGTTCTCGTTGAAGAAATTCTCGATTAACTGAGCTATTTCGCTTGGATCCTGATCCGGAACAAGCCGTGATGAAACCTTTGCATACGCTTTTGATGGCAGCACAGTCTTAGCTCCTGTGCCTGTAAAACCGCCCCAGATTCCATTGACTTCAAATGTCGGTCTGGCGCCTTTGCGTTCGTTGGTTGAATAACCGGCTTCACCCCAAAGCGCTTTCACACCGAGATCTGCCATGTAATCTTCGTCACTGTGCGGGACTTTGCCAAGTAATTCACGCTCTCTATCTGACAAATCAATCACTTTATCATAGAAACCGGGAATTTGGATGCGTCCATTCTCATCTTTCACTTTAGCGATTAACCTCGCTAGAATTTCAGCAGGATTAGCCACCGCGCCTCCATAAGTACCGGAGTGAAGATCGCGGTTTGGTCCGGTAAGTTCTATCTGAAGATATGATAAACCCTTCAAACCATAGGTTATCGCCGGTTTTCCCTCGGCAAGCATTCCTGAATCCGATACTACAATTATATCAGCCTTCAGCAGTTCTTTACTCGCTTTAAGAAATTTCGGAAGGCTGGGACTGCCTACTTCTTCCTCGTTTTCAAGAATAAACTTCACATTTACCGGCAGACTACCGGAGGTTTTTAGAATTGCTTCGATAGTCTTAATGTGCATATACACTTGCCCTTTATCGTCAGCAGAGCCTCTGGCGACAAGGCGATTATCCTTTATATGAGCTGTAAATGGATCAGTATCCCAAAGCTCGATAGGATCAATCGGCTGAACGTCGAGATGACCATATATCAACACTGTCGGCTGCCCGGCAGCATGAAGCCAGTCACCGGTAACGACAGGATGACCATCAGTTGAATGTATCTTTGTGTTTTCGATACCTGCCGCTTTTAATAAATCGACAGCGTGCTCAGAGCACTTCATCATATCATCCTTATGTTCAGGATCACTTGATATTGACGGAATAGCCAGCAGCGCTGAAAGCTCCTCAATATATCTTTCGCGGTTTCTTCTGACAAATTCTAACGCTTTATCCATTAATGACCTCATATTTGTTTAGTAGTTTAGGTTTAAATCATAAAATACTAATAATATGAATACATTGCAAACAATCTAACTAAGCTTCTCATTCTATTTGGTATTTTATAAATATGGCAATCGTATTATTATTGGATTTGACAAATTTCAAATTGATACTTAGATTTAATTAAAACCTACGAGAAGGAAGTTATGGATAAACTGAATGAAATAGATTATGATGCGGTAAAAAGCCTTGCCTCTAAATACGGTTTACCGCTGCATATAGTATTTCCTGAGAGATTCATTTCAAACACCACTGCTTTCAAACAGATTGCTAATCAACATTACAGCAACACTTTGATCTGTTTCGCAGCCAAATCCAATCCCTGCCGTGGAGCTATCCGGCTGGCAGCTTCACAGCGACTCGGTCTGGACGCCGTTTCCGAATATGAAATGCAGGCTGGACTTGACGAAGGAATCCCACCTGAAAAAATCGTCTGCAACGGCAACGCCAAGACAGACCGCTATATTGATCTTGCTGTAAGCTCAGGCGCGCTGATTGTAATCGACAACAGAACCGAAATGGAACTGCTTAACAAGGCTGCGCTGAAGTATAACTGCAAAGTCAATGGGATTTTGCGCTTTGCCGGAATGCCTCTCGAGGGCTTAACAGCAGCCGATCAGTCAACCGCGTCAGCCTGGACAAAGTTCGGTTTTTCGATTAACAAAGCGGAAAATGTTTTCAATTATACTTCAGAGATGTCGGAGATTGAGATAGTTGGCATCTCAGCACACATCGGAACTCAAATTTGTGATGCAGACGGTTATGACCGGATGATGTCGTATCTCCTTAACCTTGCAGATAAAATAAAATCACACGGAATGACACTAAAATATATCGACATTGGCGGTGGCTATCCGGTTTCATACTGCACTGAGGATGAATGGAAGTTGTTTAAGGACAAATTAATTAAACAATTACAAGGTAATCTCCCTCACGATCAATGGGTGAGTTGGGACAATAATCCGATGGGGTTTAGGGGTGAATATCTTGATAAAAAAGAGTGGCACGGCAAAGCCTACTGGTCGGAGTTTCCGGGCGCACTGATGCTGAAACAATTATTGGAGGCGGAGTATTCGCAAGGCGTTACAGTGAAAGATAAACTAAAGCAGCTTGGAAGTCCGACTCTGATTGTTGAACCCGGACGAGCGCTGCTTGGGACGGCAGGAGTTACCATCGCCGAAGTGATGGGCGTCAAGCAAGTACTTGGCAATCATGTTGTAATGTTAGATATGGGCATTGTCAACCACGGACATGCGCTTATCACACCGGACATGCACCCGATGAGCATCATTCCCGATAGAAATACCGACAGTCCGGTTGAAGCCTTTGTGGCGGGTAGGCTCTGCTTTACCGGCGATATGATCAGCAAGGTAAAAGTGAAGCTCAACCGCCTTCCCGAACGCGGAGAATTGATGGTCGTCCATCACACCGGAACCTACTCAGCCGATCATTTTGCTTCAAATAGCTGTGGATTCCCCCGACCGGCTAAGATTGCTGTTAATAAAGACGGCTCTGTTGATGTATGGCGTAAGGGTGAGACTTATGGGGATGTGTTTCCGGAATAGAACGCACCTGAATAGTTTTAGGTGTAAACTTGGAATATTTGAAATAATTAATTAGTTTGTATGTGAGATTGACTTTGACTTTTTAACATGAATGGTTATTATGATTATTATGTGTCCTAAAAAAAACTGGCTGTATCGCAGTAATAAGCGAGAAAAGCGCAACTCCCACGTTAAAGGGGTGTCTCTGCCTCGACCGATAGTTCTATCTGATAGGTATTCTTGTATTTTGAAGATTTGTATCTTCACTATCCTTGCGCTTATCCTAAACCTGAATGGTGCCCAAGCTTCCTTAAAACCACGCTGGATTCCACCTAAACCGGAACATACGGTACTTGATGATAATTGTTACAAGTACTGCATCACGATTAAATTTATAGAAAACAGCTCTGTCAGGTTACGCGATGACAGGCTTGTTTCGCTTAACGGATCTGATCTGAAACCTTTCTATCGTGTTTTTAATTCATACAAGATAAAGAATTTCAAACGGCTTTTCTCACGTTCTGAACACCTCCTTGATGCTGAACGCGAAACCGGACAACAGCGATCAGGCAAACAGCTTGGCGACCTGAATAACTACTATCGTGTAGAACTCGACTCATCAGAAAATCCTGAAGCATTTATAGATGATCTGAACCGTTTGGATATCATCGAGATTACATACGCTAATCCGAAATATGTTGAATGTGATGACATTCCTCCTGAAACTCCTGATTACAGTGATAGGCAGGGATACCTTTACGAAGCGCCGGATGGGATAGATGCAGTTGCCGCCTGGGAGCATGTTGGGGGAAAAGGAGAAAATGTAAAAATAGTCCACTTTGCCGGTGGTTGCTTTCGAGACCACGAAGATTTAAAGGAATTGTTTTACTATGTTTCTTTCTGGGCTACTGGAGGTAATCATGGAACTGCTATGTTAGGAACGCTTGTAGCTGGTCATAATGAATATGGCGTCAATGGAATCTGTCCTGAAGCGTCTATTGGTTTGTTCGCTATGCCTGATTGCCCATTTAGTTTGGCAGAGATAATAAACGTCTGTTCAGAAAATATTGATGAAGGTGATATAATGTTCAACGCTAATGGTGTCTGGGTTGGTAATAATATAGAGTTACCTGTTGAGTTTGTTCAGGAAAACTTTGATGTCATTGAGAATGTAGTTGCCAATGGAAAGATATTTATTGAGGTAGCTGTCAATGATAATAGAGATTTAGACGACGAGAGATTCGAAGGAAGATTTGATCCGGAAGAGCGACATTCGGGGGCTATAATAGTTGGCGCTGGCGCTCCACCTGTTGGAGATCATGGCGAACCAAGATCGAGAATAGAATTTTCAAATTACGGTTCGCGAGTTGATCTGCAGGCATGGGGCAGAGAGATTGTAACCTGTGGATATGGCGATCTGTTCTATCCCGATGATGATAGCAACCAGAGGTACACATCAGATTTTGGAGGAACTTGCGGAGCTTCTGCAATAGTAACAGGTGCAGCAGCCTGTCTGCAGGGAATGTGTAAAACCAGGACTGACTGTCAGATTATACTCACACCAGAACAGGTTCGTAATATTCTTGTTGACACGGGTACACCCCAAAATGAAGAAGGATACGAAGGTCATATCGGTCCGCAGCCTGATCTTTCCGCTGCAATGGAGGAACTTGAGTTTCCATTCGGCTATTTAAGTGGAACGATAACCGACGTCGCAACAGATGCACCTATTCCCGGCGCTTTAGTTAAAACACGCTGTGAAGAGACGTTGACTGATGACGAAGGCAACTGGATTATCGAAGAAGCGATAGCGCTTGGAGAAGTGTTCATTACTGCTGTTGTTGATGGCTATATTGACTCCACCAGCGTTGTTTTTGATTTTGAAGAAGATGATACGCTTGATATTGACCTCAGTCTCTTGCATCCGGAGTTTGTTTTATCGGACAGCATGCTCAGCCTTGCATTAGAGCATGATTCTTCACTTGAAATTACTATCACTATTGAGAACAATGGAAATGGCTTTTTAAACTGGTCAGCAGAAAAGACCATTATTAATGATAATGACATTGTTGATTGGGAGTTACGTAATGTGTATTCAGCAGGTGAAATACTGAACGATGTTGCATTAGGTGGTGTACTATTTATCCATGACAGGTATTTCATAACAGGTGGAGGCGGTGATACTAACTATGTTTATATACTCGATGGCAACTTCGAGTTAACAGGTCGATTTGTACAACCCACCGACTCACGAAATGGAATCAGGGATCTTGCTTTCAACGGTGAGCTTATTTTCGGTGTTGATGATAATTTAGTATACGGATTCAGCACAGAAGGTGATTTGCGAACGAGCTTTGAAGGTCCGTACGATCATCTTAACGCCATAACCTGGGATTCTGACAGACACGCATTCTGGGTAAGTGGCATAGCCAGTAGATATATCTGGTGTGTGACTGAAGATGGTGAAATCCTTGACAGCACTCTTGGGATCAATATGCAAAAATGGGGTCTTGCTTATTACCCTGAAGATCCTGAAGACTATACTTTGTATGTAAATAGTTACAATGAAGGATCACCTGCCGTTTACAAGATAAATCCTTCTACAGGTGAATATTTACCTGTTGCAGTGTTTCCGAACGATGGTGAATGCGAGGCGCGGGGAGCATTTATAACAGCAGATTATTCCCGTGACAGTTGGTCGTTTATTTCAATACTGCACAATGGCGTTAATGACCTTTTAGAGATAAGACAATTGGGTCAGAAAAACTGGCTTGATGTCGATGAACTGGAAGGCAGATTGGAGTCTGAGCAGGATCAGGAAATAAATCTTACTATTAACAGCAGTTGGCTTCCTGCGGGATTATTCCCGGCACAACTCGCATTTGAGCATAATGCAGCAGGTGGAGAATATATTTTCAATATTGAACTTACTGTTCAACAGAATTATGTTGTTGATGACAGGATTGATACACCCTCAGAATTCGGGATTATTTCCATCTATCCTAATCCTTTCAATTCAAGTACTTGTATCGTGTATAATCTGAACGGCTCGGGTTTTACAAGATTACAAATATTTGATCTTACAGGTCGTAAAGTTGCAACATTGGTAGAAAGTTACAGGAATGTTGGTACTTACGACGCTATATGGAATGCTGAAGATATTCCTTCAGGATTGTACTTTGTTCGATTGAAGACTCAGGACAAGGAGAGGTTTAGAAAGTTGCTATTAATCAGGTAATTATATTTGTGATTCAAAAGGCAGGCGGGACGCCTGCCCCACTGGAGAGATAATATCTTAACATTTACAATCAATCTTTAAAAGTGCGTCCAATCAAAAGTTGCAACTGCTCATTAGCATCATTCCCTGAGCTTTAAAAAGAAATCCTTCAGCAGTCTTTCTGCCTCACCGGAGCTAATACCAGCATAAACATCAACTTTATGATTCAGCCGCGGTTCGCGAATAATATCGAACACCGATCCGCAAGCTCCTGCCTTAGCGTCTTGCACTCCAAAATACAGCCTCTTCAGACGCGCTAGCACAATCGCTCCGGCGCACATAGAGCATGGCTCTAAAGTTACGTAGATGTCAGCCCCTTCGAGATGCTCGCTCTGTAGGGTCTCACAGGCTGCTGTGATAGCGATCATCTCCGCGTGGGCAGTCGGATCGTTTAAAGCTCGAGTACGGTTGTGTCCTCTACCGATAATTCGGCTATCCTTGACGATCACCGCCCCAACCGGAACTTCACCTTCACTGAACGCCAGCTCTGCCTCAACAAGCGCAAGCTTCATCCATCTTTTAACTTCACTTGGTACTGAGGTTATATCATTGACTTTAATACAATTTCCCTTTCTGGAATAAGTTAATCAGCGGATCACGTTTGAACTTCCGCCTATGTTTGCGCATGATCGGAACCGCAAGAAATAATGCGAGTAACTGCAAAGAATATATGCTGCCATGCCATATTTTATACTGATCAATAAGGTAATCGTGCGGATAGTTAAAAATTATCCGCCAGACAAAATAATCTATTATCATCGAAGTCGTTAACCAGACAGTACCGGTGAACCAGCTATAACTGCGTAGATCAAACTTTTTAATGAACCTCAGGTAGGTGATTGCTATGTAGAAATAGAAAGGAATTATTGAGATGTTACGATAAAGGTGAGCCCCATAAACGCCGATGTATTTAGCTATTACAAAACCGCTAAAAAAATTATTCACAAAATAAACCAGCCAGAGAATCGTCCAGAAACCGTATATCAGCGATAGCCTCATTATTCGTTGTGTCAACCTCTTGATTATGAATGGAAATTCTGTATGATAGAAGATACGCAAAAAGAAATCATTTCTCAGTTATTTAAAGCTCCAGTGTCGGTGATAGTCTGATTTTATCGTTGATATGTGATCCGTATTTAATATATTTTGAGTTTGAACACACATTTGATGATACATGGAAAGAAAAAATAATGTCTCACAATATATCAGATAAAAATTACCTGACGAAATTGCCATTGCAAATAAGCGCCTTTGGGAGAAGGTAACAGGAATCCCACATGTGCGGGACAAGTCGTCAACGCTTCCCACATCATTGATTGAGAATGATGCTTGTTCTATCTATTTTTATTGCGTATAATAATGAGTGCAAATTCAATACAAGTAAAACAATCAAAAGTGAAACTATAAATGTTTGATCTGGTTGGTATTTTTGGTCACACGTTGACAGTCTGGCTTATAATCCCGACGCTTATCTTTTTTGCGCGGATAATCGACGTAAGCATAGGCACAATTCGAGTTATATTCGTCGCTAAAGGCATGAAATTCCTCGCGCCGGTACTTGGTTTTTTTGAGGTTCTCGTATGGCTGCTCGCAATCGGTGAGATACTGAAGAATCTTACTTCCTGGCAGAACTACATAGCTTACGCCTGCGGTTTTGCGATGGGTAATTTTGTTGGCATGCTGATCGAAAGTAAAATTGCGCTTGGGAATGTGATTATAAGGATTATAACAAGATATGAAGCCAATAGTTTAGTCGAAGCATTGCGTGAAAAGAATTTCGGTGTAACCAGCATCGATGCGGATGGCAGAGATGGACCTGTGAAAATATTGTTCACGCTCACTACCCGAACATCTATCCCCAAGATACTAAACATTGTAAACGAATACAATCCAAATGCTTTCTATTCAATCGAGGACATCAGGTACGTCAGTGAAGGAATATTCCCAGTTCGTAAGACGCATTTGCGAGCAAGAGATTTGATTGTCAGGAAGTTGTTTCATTTGAGGAAATAGAAAAAGACCTGTTATGAGGACATACGACAACGCTCAGTCTAAAGAAAATAAAACGATACCCCTAAACTACGACACTACAAAGCTTTCCCATTACCATTATTTAGCGATTCACGGAATGTCTCATATTCGTCAATTGATGCTGTCTGTGCGCCTTCGCGAATACGATTGATCTCATCAAAGTTATTTATTAGAAGATTGACCTGATCCCTATCGAGATACTGTTCATCTGCCATAACTTTCATTTCACCAAGCGCTTCTCTTTGAGGCATACCCTTCCGGTACGGTCTGTCTTCAGTAATCGCTGTGAAATAATCCGCGACTGCTATAATGCGCGCTCCTGTAGGAATCTGCTCAGCATTAAGATGGAAAGGATATCCGCTTCCGTCAAGTCTTTCGTGGTGCCATGACGCCCATTCATTTATCTCCTGCATGCCCTCGATATACTCCAGCGCCTTATATGAATAGTAAGTATGCTTCTGCATAATATCTGTGTCATCAGCGCTCAATTCACCCGGTTTTTCAAGTATTTCAGTTGGTATTGCCAGCTTTCCAAGATCATGCAGGTAACCGGCTATCCTAATCTTACGCAGTTCTGACTGATCAAAACCGGTTAATTGGGCAAGGCTCTCAGCAACTACAGCTACTCCTTCTGAATGTGTGGCTGTAGATTTACTCCTGAAATCGATTAATCGCCTCAAAAGATTGGCTATTTCGAGTACACTTCCATTCTTAATTTGAGGTTGTGTTGAATTCAGTTTACTCTTTAATAGATAGTCGAGTGAGTCGGATGTTAAATCCGACCAGAAGCTCTTTCGCTCAGCAATAGTTTGAAACGCATCAACCATAGCAGGAATGAACATATTGCCGCTGTTAGTGGTGATCAGCTTAACAATCTCACTGCGCTGATCTGAAATCTCAGCATCTTGTTTTATAAGTACCGCTATCCTGTCTGCCAAATGAACAAGGTGACTGGCAATTGGTACCGGTTGACCTTCGAATTCTGTACCTGAACCACCATCCCAATTTACATGTATATATCTGATATCCTCAGCGACAGCCTTAAGCGGAGCAAAATCCTTCAACAGATAATATCCTATTTTACCATATTCACGCGGGTTATTACAGGTGAAATTGAGTTTAGTCAATTTGGATTGCAACGAAAATGCGCCTATATCGCGGAGCGATCCCGCAAGAAAAACTTCAGCTTGTTCCACATCTGACCAACCAAGTTCTTCCGCCAATATTAAAGATATAAATGCAACCTCTTTATGATGATTTTGAATTGTTGGACTGGAGAGATCAATCATGTCGGATAGATTCATGATTAACTCAAACAGGGACAGACTGGGTTCAAAGCGTGTCAATTAATTTCTCGGATTTCAGTTTAAGGATGGATTATCTCTGTTTCTGAACGAGCAATTGGTGTGCCAGATTCTTTGTCTTTTCTCTATGTACTTGTTATTACAGGATATTATAAATATTAGTGCAAAATAGAGACAAATTTTATTCTGATTTTTTATCTTAAACATCTTAATATAAAGCATTTATAAGAAAGGAGTGCAATATATGCACTGTTTTAATCTGCAAAGTTAGATCGAAAACAGATTCTTCTAACTGTATTTGTGCAAGGAATTATCTCTTATAAATAATCTACCCTTTCCACCGTCACAGTCACCGCGCCGAAGTCCTCTTCAACCTGTCCGAACAGCCTGAACGGTCGCGTGTATGACAACATGTGGCTAAAGCGTTTAAATGCTCGTGGGAAAAAGACCGTTTCTATCAGTCCGGTAGTATCCTCAAAAGTGACAAACTCCATGGCTTCCCGGTTCTTGGTTGGAACTACCTTGCCTGTCACTAACCAACCTATAAAATCGATCTTTTTACCGACGTATTTATCCAACACGCGAGCCTTGACATATCGATGATTGTCGATTGTGAAGTAATCCTCCTCATCCCCCCTACGGAGTAGGGGAGAACATAAGGGGGGTTTCCTTATTAAACATGAAGTTATTGCAGGTGTTAATTTAGAATCACTTAATGTAACCCCCCTCCGATCCCCCCCTGCTGTTGTAGAAGGGGAGGTGAATAAACATCTCCCGATTTCGATTTCCGCACAGACCGGAAGCGGGAGGGGAGATGTCATATATAATTCCAACGGATGTCTGCTGATCAGGAAACCCAGAGTCTCAACCTCTTGCTGTAATATGGTCTTCTCATCATATTCAGGTGATCTGGGAGGTTTTTCCTTTTCAGCGATGAAAAGGCCGTTCTGACCTGTAGTTGTTGTTTTACTTCCGAATGATAGCGCAAGCTCCCAGAGTAATTCCGGGCGCGTGCGCTCCGGTTCAAGATTATCAAAACAACCGGCCTTAACTAAAAGTCGCGCTTCTGATGATGATAATTCAGCCCGTTCTAAACAGTTTTCGAAACTGCTGTATGGCGTATCGCGTCTATCAACAATACGCTGCATTGTATCCGAATTGAGTCCCTTGATCTGCATCAGTCCAACCCTAATCCAATCATCTCTTCCTGTATATCTGATCTGACTATCATTTATATCCGGAGGTAAGACCCTGATACTCATGCGTTTGGCTTCCGATATATAAGCAAACGTCGCATAGAATCCTCCCCGATTGGATATAACGCTAGCCATAAACTCTGCTGGATAATGAGCGCGTAAAAAGGCGCTCTTGAAGCTAACGAGAGCGTACGATGCGGAATGAGGTTTGCAGAATGAATATCCGGCAAAGCTCATGATCATGTCCCAGACCTTGTCAATCGCATCCCTGGAAACTCCGCGTTCACCTGCTCCCTCATAAAACTGTTTTCGCAAGTCCAGTAATCGTCTGTGTTTATGTTTCTTTGAGATCACCTTCCTTAATTCTTCCGCATCTGCAAGATTGAATCCAGCCAGTTTCATTGCAACTCTGGTAACATCTTCCTGATAAACCATTATGCCATAGTTATCATCAAGAATGTCGCCGATCAACGGATGCAACGGTTTCCACGGCTCTCCCTTCAACCGGCGTAGGTATTCGTTAATGAAAGGATTCGCTGCCGGACGGATTATCGATGAATGAAGCACCAAATGCTCATAATCACCCGTTCCGGCTTTCTTCTGCAGGAGTCTTGTGGCAGGAGATTCAACGTAGAACACGCCCATTGTATCACCACGTGCTATCAGACTTTGAGTATCCGGATCGTCCAATGGATAAAGAGTTGCATATTCAAGACTCAGTCCGTAATGCTCGTTAACTGCGTTGATCGTATCCCGAATCACCGCCAGCGAACGATTACCGAGCAGATCGATCTTTACTAATCCTGAGTCTTCGGTCTGATCTTTCTCCCACTGGAGTATTCTCACGCCTTTCGTTGCTATCTCTGTCGGAACCCAGTCCGCTGTCGGTCCGGGTGTGATCACAACGCCGCCACAATGAACAGACATATAACGCGGAATATCTTCTAATCTTTCAGCCCATTTAAGAATATCATCCCAGGGAGGTGGAAAGCCATGATCCTGCAAGGCAGGATGCTCCGTAATAGGAATCCCAACCAGTTTCATCCCGTAGGACATGCGCTTTGTGACAGAGGTTATTTCCGCTTCAGGCAGTCCGTAAACCTTGGCGATCTCATGCACTGCCGCCTTCTTCTGAAAACTGACATGGTTTGACACCATTGCCGAACGTTCAATTCCATATTTATTAAAAACATAATCCAGTACATCATCTCGCTCGTCCCAGGCGAAATCGACGTCAATATCGGGTGGATCGCTGCGTGCTTCGTTGATGAAACGCTCGAAAAACAGCTTATGCCGGATCGGATCAACGTGAGTAATTCCGAGACAATATGACACGATACTTGCCGCAGCTGATCCACGTCCACAAGTGCGAGGAGACTGCTTAACGATGTCTTCGACGACTAGAAAAATTGGCGCATACTGTTTGCGTTCAATGAGATTAAGCTCATGCTCAATGCGCTCGGTAATTTGCGTTGTTATTTCCTCATAACGCCATTCAGCGCCTTTATAAGTCATATCTCGCAGGATATTAATGGCGCTTCCGTTCATACCAGGCTCTACTTCAGGATAAACAATCCCAAAATTAGGCGTCCAATCACAGAGATCAGCCACTTCGAGCGTGTTATCAACAGCTTCCGGACAAAAGCTGAAAGCTTCTCGCATCTCCTGCTCGTTAAAAAGTCGTGCATTAACTGAGGCGGTTTCACTTGCTGGAAGTCTATCGAGAGTAGTGTTAAGGTCAATTGTTCGTAGTAGCTTGTGGAGTTGGTAATCCTCCGGTTCAATCCAGAAAGCGCGGTTGGTGCCAACCGGTTTGATGTTCAAATATGATGCTGTTTTGAGTAATTCCCTTACAGGATTTCCAGCGATCAATTCAGCGTATAAATATCTGGTTTTTCCGCTTAATTTGGTGAGAATGTTTACATCATCACTAAGGATAACAAGACCATCATGTCTTTCAATAAGTTCGGAAAGCAAATCGAAATCCGGATTGATATGACGGTTGGTGATGATATGACAGAGATTAGCGTAGCCTTTGCGGTTCATGACAAGTAGTGTTGCGCGTGAATTATCGGTGACAATCTCAGCTCCAACTATCGGACGTACACCGAACGTCCGGCAATAATCGAGGAAAAAGATCAATCCATAAACGCTGTTGATGTCGGTCAGCGCAAGTGAATCACACCCCATTTCAACAGCAGCCTGACAGAGTTTCTCCGGTGATATCGTTCCCCAGCCCATTGAATAATAAGAGTGAGTGTTTAAGTGTACGAACATCCTTTTATCAAATCAAACCCATCCCCCCTGCAGAGCAGGGGAGAATTAAAGGGGGGGTTTCCTTATGTAAAACTTCTAATTTTAATAGGTTTACTGAAAATCACACATTTAATCTTTCACGCAGCCAGACCATACATTACGGTTTTAGCGCCAAAACGCGTCTGTAACTCCTCAACTACTTTAATTGCATTCCCATCCCCCCTGCAGAGCAGGGGGGAATAAAAAGGGGGGTTTCCTTATGTAAAACTTCTAATTTTAATAGGTTTACTGAAAATCACACATTTAATCTTTCACGCAGCCAGACCATACATTACGGTTTTAGCACCAAAACGCGTCTGTAACTCCTCAATCACCCTAAGCGCATTTTCAGATTTCATTGAAATTGGAATACTCGACCCATCCTTACCAGACTGCCACAGATCAAGCTGATGCGCTGCTGTACTAAGTCTTGTGAAAACAAGTTCCACTCTCCGCACCCGTACTCGGCGTGTTACTGTACGTATGAACAGTTTATCTGCTGTTTGTAGCCAGATTGAAGCGTTATCTGTACATATGCGCAGTCTTACAGAATTTTGTGCAACCTGTCCATCGCTGTAATAGATACTCATTACGAGTTCGGAAGCAGACTGCCTTCTGCGACTAAGTTGAAAACTGCCTTCAACTGTCAAACGTCTGATCAGGCATTCGATTACTTCTCTTTCGTTGGTATCTTCATTCAATTCCTCAGCCAGTACTATTCGGGGAGGAACAGTGGGAGGCGTTACCGGCTCCACATCAACGCCAAGCGCCTGCCTTGATAACTGAAAAGCCACCGGACCAAGCGCCTGCAGCAGCAGATCGAGCTTGATCTCTTTAAGCTGCTGGACAAGCTGTATATTGAACTCAACAAGCTTAATCCTGGTATCACGATCAGCGGCAGGCAGCACATTCACCCGGTGCGGCTCCATAAACGGTTCTTCGCTACCGTACAAAACCTCCAGTAATCCGGATTGCGATGCATCAAACGCCGCCACCCGACTAACCAGCTTATTAACCGAAAGTCCCGCTTCTGAAGGCAACCTTAGCTCTTTAAGGAGTCGTTGACGAATCAGTTCCGCAACCGACGCTGTCTTCCCGAACAACCTCTCAGTACCTGTCATGTCAATATAATTCTGCCCAAGCCTGTTTGGTTCAACAAGAGGCGAATACTCTCCGGTAATCTTCTGAATGGCGCTCATGGCACGCTTATAGAGAGGTAGATTAGGGTAGATCACCGTCAGATCCCGGCAGCTTCGCTTCGCCTGAGAAAGCATCATCCCGCGCCTGACGCCGAAAGCCGACGCTTCTGCGGAAACGGACAACAGACCTGCACGCGGACTCGCAGAACGCGCAAGCGCCAGCGGACGATCAATCAGATTCTTTGATAACGCACGCTCAACCGCGATTGGAAACGCCGGTATTTTCAGGCAAACAATGGAACGATTCATGTTTTGGTGTTGTAGTTTTGTAGTGTCGTGGTGCACAGCTAAAGGAGTGCAGTCAAACGTGATGTTTGATGCCACTCTATACCAATAAACTGTAACTATGTGCAGTATAATATAACGAGGCAGGATTTGTTTGTCAAGAACAAACTATACTAATGTGCAGTATTGCAGAAATTGGAGTGCATAAGCTTGCTTATGCTTGTTGAAGCGAATCTTTGCTTCGTTACTCCGGCGTTCAGAACCATCCTTCCAGCCTTACATGCAGCCTTGCATTCTGAATCGGCTCACCCTTTGCAAGGGCAATATCAAGCCCCAGCCTGCCGACCTTGGTGGTCATACCGGATGTAATTCCGAATGAATACGGATAACGTAATCTTGCTGCTATTCTACTGTCTTCGCGATATATATAACCGAAGTCGCTGAAAGCCCCCAGCCAACTCGATTTGTCTGGTCGCCAGCGAAGTTCCAGGTTTCCGCAGACAGCGCCTCGCGCCCTGATGACATTCTCACCGTAACCCCTGACAGTTCCTGAGCCGCCAACCCTGACAAGGTCCTCCCTGATCACACCCGATCCGGCAATGTCGTCCATGCTGACATACTGAAATACAATGAAATGATCGGTAATGCCTGCAACTCCCGTCTGGAATAGCCTCTGACGTTTCAGATCATCGGATTTACTGCTGTTGTCGTAATTTCTGACTGCCGTTGCGGTAAATATCTGAAACGAGTACCCTGAAGACGGATTCCAGTCATAATCAAGCCTGTTGAAACCAACTCCACCTTCCAGCCAGACTGCATCGGATGAAGCATCAGTTTGGGTTGTATCACCGGCGCTGATTGTTTCCAGAGTTGTCGATCCGGACAGCATCAAACGGTCGGCAGGCTCCCATTCCAGCCCGAATTTATATCTAGTCGCTGTGCCGAGCGTATCCTCCGACCATTGCTCCAGACCAAGCGTACCATGCCAGGGATGACCGAGAATCCAGGGCTCGCGGTAACTGATTAAAATCCCCCGCCTTGCCGGATCGAGGTTTGACCATTCAAGCTGTAGTCTCCTGCCTGTTCCGAGTATATTACCGAACTTTATCTTCAACTCACCAGAGGGATCTTTCTGACCGCGCGCCGCTGATAATAAACCGGATGCGGAGTTTACCCTTCGCTCTTTAACGGGGATGTGCACGTTAATCAAACCCGATCCGGCAGGTTCAAACACCGGATCACCGGCGCTTTCGACGAATGTCAGCCTGTTGAGTCTGTCTATCGCTCGCTGCAATCGGATATGAGAAAACACATCTCCTCTGCGTAAACCGCTTTCCAAACCGAGAAATCTTGGTTTTGTCAGTCTCGCGCCAGGAAATTCGATTCCCCTAAGTCGTGTGAATCCCCCGTCTTCGATATTTAAATCAATCTTTGCTGATATATGATCATCGTTTTCGCTGATATTATTCGGTTTCAGAGTAACCAAAGCAAAAGGATAACCGTTGTCATTTAATGGCTCAAGAACCTTTTCGACTTCAGTTAGAATTGCCTTTTCGGATAATGTTATACCCTCAGAAAACCCATCTATATCATCCCTGTTAACGCCATTTATTTCACTATCCGATACTTTAACAACTTTACCTGATGACAGAAAAATATCAAGCACATCATTATCATATTTCACCGAATCAAGCCTTGCCAGCGGATAACCCTGCTTGGCAAGTGATTTGTACAGTCTGTTTAATGCAGATACTAATTCGCTGTGATCATAGATTGTTTCTTTTATTTCGGCGAGTTTAACTAATTCCGAATGACTGAACTTGTCCGAGTGGAATTTGATTTGCAGCGGATTTTGAGAGAGAGCTGTTTCTGATGCAGTCAGTCTAACTGAAATGAGGAAGATTAATAGTAATGTTGTTAAAATGTAATTTTTCATCATACAATTAGTTAACTAAAACCTAAAGTTTAGAGTTCAACCTTCAGGTTGTCATTCTGAGCGTAGCGAAGAATCAAATACACCATCAAAAGTCATTTCCCCGGCATCTCTACACCCCGACAATCTGTTTAATCTGCGTCATCTGCGGTTAGAGCCTGTCATTCCGGACTGTGATCCGGAATCCAGAATCACGAATCAAAAATCCCTTGGTGTTCTTTGTGAACTTCGTGTTAAATAACTTGCCAACTTGCCAACCTGTAAACTTGCAAACTTACAATCCTGTACATCCTTGTTTTAAAAATCATTCAAAATTCAAAACTGAATACCCTCCTTTCGTCATTCCGGCGAAAGCAGGAATCCACAATTCATAATTCTCAATTCTTAATTCATAATTGAATATCCCCCCCTCCATCATTCCTGCGAAAGCAGGAATCCAGAATCACGAATCAAAAATCCCTTAATGTCCTTTGTGAACTTCGTGTTAAATAACTTGCCAACTTGCCAACCTGTAAACTTGCAAACTTACAATCCTGTACATCCTGTACATCCTTGTTTTAAAAATCATTCAAAATTCAGAACTGAATACCCCCCTTTCGTCATTCCTGCGAAGGCAGGAATCCACAATTCATAATTCTCAATTCTTAATTCATAATTGAATATCCCCCCCTCCATCATTCCTGCGAAAGCAGGAATCCAGAATCACGAATCAAAAATCCCTTAATGTCCTTTGTGAACTTTGTGTTAAATAACTTGCCAACTTGCCAACCTGTAAACTTACAAACTTACAATCCTGTATATCCTGTACATCCTTGTTTAAAAATCATTCAAAATCCAAAACTGAATACCCCCCTTTCGTCATTCCTGCGAAGGCAGGAATCCAGGTAGGTTAAGCATTTAATAATGCCGATGTTATAGTTTACAGCTTCCATCGGAATCCCAAATCAAGAATCAAACAATCAGAAAGCCGGGATTATAATTCATCGCGGCGCGTATCACCGATTTCCTTTCGCTCGATTGTGAGTTTTGCATAGCATCTGACAATTTTTTGCATCTGTTTTGCCACCTTTGCTCCATGCAGTCACATGGTCAGCGTCCATTTCAGATAAGTTCCAGATTTTGCTCTTATTGGCATCATGTCCAATCGCACAATGTGGGCAGTTTGATTGACCTTTGTTTTTAGCTTCTGAGGTCTGCTTTTGGTAAACCGCCGTCTTGGTTGGTACTTCAAAAACCCTAACATTAAGCAATTTCGTATCTGTAGAACCACCTAATATATACTCAAATATGCCTTTGCGACTATCTACACATGGATCGCTGTGGAGTTTCTGTACTTCTTCCGAAACCTTTTTCGGATCGTATGATTTCTTATGGTATGTTTCATACAACCGCCCCCACTCCAGTCCGCGCATCTCTTTTTCAACATCATTAAACACTCCAGAAATCCAGTCAATTACGCTGTTGAAATATGTTTTTAATTCATTGATGTTGTCGTCAAATCGATGTTGGCTCATATAATCGTCAATATTACCTTTACTTACCCAATCCAGAGCACATTCCAAAAACTCCTGCCGGTTGGCGCTGCCTTTTATATATGCTCTCCACTTCTGGATGTTGGCATTTTGATTATTGCTAAACTCCTCTCTCGCGAGTGTCACAAACTTGCCGGAATATACGGCATTGAGCATTTCCTGAGCATTCAGTGGAATCCCTGCGATATTGATGGTTTTGTACCATTCCTTGATTTCGCTTTCTGTACCTTCGCATTCATAAATAAGCAGTTTTGTTTCTAAAAATTTTTCTTTCTTGTCTTCAGCCATTCCGCTAAAGTATTGCAGGTTACCGTTTTCATCTTGAAAGGCAAACTTATTGGTCACAAAACGCCCAACACTCGTAATGCGCTGTTGCCCGTCTAAAACCTCCAGCTTATTGTTATCAACCTTATTAAAATAAATCAAGCCGATTGGGTAGCCTTTGAGAATTGAATCAATAACATCAATCTCCTTTTTTCCTCCCTTTTCGGCATAAATATAGTTGCGCTGGTATTCCGGCTGAATAGTAAGTTTGCCAGACAAGCCAAAGAGCCCCTTGCCCTCAAGTTCGTTGTAAACAAAGCCTTCACAAATATCTTTGACTGTGATTTCGGTTTTTAAGGTTGTTTCCATATTATTATCTCTTATGCCTTATAAAAATTCTTTTATATACCGCTCTGACCGGATACCCGACATCAAAGTAAGTTCCGGAACCAAAATCATTTTTTTTAATTACGCAACCCATTGTGCCTGTATTCGATTTCATTCTTTTTCCGTCAACAACCTTAACTTTGTTAGAATAAATTTTGGTTGGTGGGGAATCATCGTCTGCATCACTTCCCACGATTTCAAACTGGTCGGGATTATATTTATCCAAGAAACTAATCGGCACACCCATTACACCATCAAAATCACTTGGAATTGCATTGGTAAATGGTACTTCAATCGCATCGTAATTGTCATACTGTTGATAACTATTTTTGTGTTTTTGTATTTGTTTGTTAAACTTTCTATTATCTGCCATAGTCATTAGTGGTAATTTCTGGTGACGCTTTCCATGATCTAGGTTTGTGAACCAACATACATTGCGGAACTTCACTAGACCTGTTTTTTTATTGTACACTCCCGTAGCAAAATCGCGTTTATTTGGTGTGAAAAAATATGCGTTGCCGGATTGAAAACCATTCCCCATCCACAACTTATTATTCTTTATTAGTGGAAATATTTCTTTGTAGGTAATTGCATTCAAATTACCGATAATCACAAACTGTTTGCTGTAATCGAAAAGCTGTTTAAAATACTCACGAAAGAGGCTAAACGGCGGATTGGTTATCACTATATCTGATTGTTTGAGCAGAGCTATACATTCATCACTGCGAAAATCGCCATCGCCATCAAGCGGTGTCCATTCGTTGTGTTTGTTTGCCTTCAACTGCTTGGCAGTGTCCATCAAATTGAATTCTCCGTCGTCGTCTATGTCCTGTACTTCATTGATAATAAATCTGTTGGCGGTTATCTTGGGACGGCCTTTTGATTTCGTGAGTGTTTTATCATCTCCAAATAACTGCAGCTGAGTGTTGGCTACAGGCGAAGTTTTGTAGCTGGTAGTGATAAGTTGTTTTAGTCCAAGCTTATTATAATTGAGCACAAAATAGCGAAAGAAATTGCTTTCATACGGATCGTCGCAGTTGCAGTAAACCACCTTATCTCGGAAGACATTGGGATTGTATTCCAGATACGCTTCGATTTCTTTTTGAATATCATCAAACTGGGTGTAAAACTCGTCGTTTTTTGCCCTCTTGGCGCTGGTAAGATTCTTGTTTGGCATGTTGTTTCCCGTTATATCATTATAATTTTGTTGCCCTAACATTGATTATATGGTTTCTTCATAACATCTTTCAGGAAAGCTCTTTTAATCTGATGTTAACAGGTAATCAGTAATATACGTGCAAAGATAGGAGATCTGCAAGTATATAAGAAAGCCGAATTAAGCGCTCAAAGAATATTTACAGGTTACTGCATCAATTCACCTTCAGCCGCTTTAACGCCTTCAATTGCAGCATTCTTACAAGGCAAGATCATGATTTTAATAATGCTTGTCTGGATTCCCTCCCCCGCCTTCGCGATGGCAAGTCTGCA
>JAIPJL010000143.1 GCA_021734165.1 bacterium
AGTCATCACGATTAGATGTAAACAGTAATCTACGACTATCTGGTGACCATGACGGATCAGCGTCATCAAAGCGATCATTTGTGATATTAGTGAAATGTCCTGTTTTAAGATCAACTAATGCCACATCACTTTGTCCATCATGGATGATAATAAATGCTATTGTCGATCCATCGGGAGACCAGGTGGGACTAAACAAGCCATCGGATTTGTATTCAAACTTTCTAACAATCTTTCCACTCTCAACGTCAATGATGTATAAAGCATCTAATTCACCTGCTTTAGCGCAGAGCGCAATTTTATCGCCATCGGGAGACCAGGTTATCCCGGGACGCAGCCAGTGTAACTCTTCAAATTTACCGCTGCGCTGCCCTTTAATCAGTTTTTTCCTGACTTCTCCATCGATTGTATTCATCAGGTAGATATCGAAATAATCGGATCTGTTTGATAGAAACGTCAACCATTCTCCGTTGGGTGATATAGCAGGGCTGTTATTGACAAAGCAGAATTCTTTTTCATGATCTGTCAATTGACGTGAAATGTTATCAGGTGGATCCATATATGTTACTTGTGACCAATAACGGGATTTGATGAAACGCCGCCAGCGTTTGGAGAGTTCTTTTCTGTCTATTCCAAGAGATGCTTTTAGAGCGCGGTCGAAATCATTTAATCTCATTATTTGGTGCAGCATCTCACCGACCTTCTCGTTTCCATAACGTTGCGCAATCCAATATAGAACGGACTGTCCGCACTTATAGACACCAAGGTAGCCGTAATTATCAAGTTGATCAATTTCAGGTAAAATATCATTCACAACGGCGTCTCTCAGTATCATTTCCGTTTCCGGATCAAGACCGTTTTGTGAGATGTATTCAGCAAGTCCTTCAATAAACCAGAGAGGTACTCTTGCTTGTGAGATTCCCGCAATAATTGCATTCAAACCCCTTCCATACATCATGTTGAGCAT
Organism: bacterium; assembly: GCA_021734165.1. Classification (GTDB taxonomy): domain Bacteria; phylum Electryoneota; class AABM5-125-24; order Hatepunaeales; family Hatepunaeaceae; genus JAIPJL01. The sequence goes on from JAIPJL010000143.1 coordinate 965, forward strand.
CATAGCGTGAGTCAATTCGTGGTACACTACATGCCTGAATTCTTCATGATTACCCTGGAATGGGACTACGACTCTTGTTTTTAGAAATTCAGTAACACCTCCGGTACTTTCATCAGGCTGACCTGTAACGTTTGTCTGTTCAAAATCATTATGAGACTGGTAAGTAATGACGGTTATCGGTTCATCGCTCTCGGAAAAATAGATAAAAGTTTCGGCAATGTCCGTGTAAGCTTGTTCAGCAACTTTAGCCGCAAAATCAGCGACTTCTTCACCACCTTGATTGTAGTAAATATTAAAATGTTCGGTTGTCAGATATTCCCATTTAAAGTAGGTATATTGAACATTATTTTTACCAAAAGCAGCGAATAATGAATGAATAGATAATCCAAAAATCAAAAAGAATAAAAGCAACTTTACAAACAACGTATGTCTAAATATAGGCATGTAATCCGCCAAAAAAGTAATTGCCAAAAAACGACACAAGGAACATGATAAAACCTGCTACAACAAGAACTGCCGCTCTGGAGCCTTTCCAGCCTTTTTGATACCGTGCGTGAAGATAGCCCGAATAGAAGAGCCACACAATCAAAGCGCCGACCTCTTTGGGATCCCAGCTCCAAAACGATCCCCATGCCTGTTCAGCCCAGATAGCTCCGGCGAACAGAGCGCCTACAGTATATAGAGGATATCCCATTGACACAGACCTGTACTCAATTTCATCAAGCGTTTCCAACTTTAGCAATTGATGTCCTGAAATTAGTTTACTTACCATCATGATTAAGGGAAATGTTAATGTAGATAATATAACACTCATTAACCAGGCAACACCGATGAACTCGAAAAACAACCAGGCAGATTTCACCGAGTTTCCGTGCAGACTGCTGTTAATAGTCTGCGTTAATTCAATTATGTCTGTTCTAATTAAAATCCCTGTAAGTAATCCACCCAATAGAAAGGTAATTGTTGCGCTTGAAAATAACCAGAAACCAAATCCATTTTCAGATTTTATGGTGAACTTTTTCCAAGATAAAGAAAGCAAAATTGAAATTACGATAAAAGTCAGTCCTAACAAGATAAACTGACTACCAGTATTTACAGTTGAAGATATCAGCACAAGTCTTGAAGTTGGAGCAGGTGGCGTCAATCCAAATATGGTAAAAATCAACATAAACAAGACAGGCGCAATGACAATTAATAGAACAAATAAGATGCTTTGAACTTTTAAATTATTGGTATTCATTAATGAAGAATCATATTTTGCAATTAAATAAAGCACTCCAGCAGCGAAGGATATTAAAAAACAACCAGCGCCAAGTGCAGCAAGTAAAACATGTATGTTAAGCCAGATGCTTTGGAGAGCGGGCATTAGCGATTGATTAATATCTTTAGGCAGGAGAGCCGCGGCAACCATCAACATAAAAACTGCGGGTGTGATGAAAACACCGAATACGGGACGCTTGTATTTAAAATAGAGGAATAACATTACTACAACAGCAGTCCAGCCAGTCAGTGAAATGTACTCGTACATATTGGATAATGGTATATGACCTGATAAAATCCAGCGGGTTATGAAAGCAGTAATATGAGCCAGACCTCCAGCCGTTATTATAACTGCACCGATTTTATGCAGAGCGCTCCGTTGAATAGCAGCGTATAAAATAAATACCAGCATGCCTACACTATAAGCTGCGAATGAAATGTAAAACAATGTTATGTCAGGACTTTGTTTCAAATAAAAAAACCTCAAAAACTGTGTTTAATAATTTTGGTTACTGTAATTGAATCGACCACCTTACGATTGTCGAGCTTGAGACAAGTCCGACTACACAGCAGCAAAATTCTTATAAGTACGACCACAATCATCCAAATTCACTAATAAAACTACATCAATATATAATAATCACAAAGTATATCAATTTCAAGCGCTAATATGTTCTATTAACTATTAAGCAGGCTTTTCTTTTGGGCTCTCATGATGTATATTATAGCATTATGAAACGTAAAAGTTCCGAAGAAAAAAAGTTACTGCCTCGCATTGAGCTTGGAAAGCCAAATTTAATATTGTTTCTTGTCGGCGTTGCAATATTAATTATCGGTTTCCTGCTTATGTCGATTGGACCCTGGGATAATCCACTTTCTCGAAGTGTAGCGCCTATAGTATTGTTAGTAGGCTATCTAATTGTCTTTCCGGCTGCGATCTTTTATCGTAAGAGCAGTGATGTTGATTCTCCAAAGTCGAGACCAAGATAAAATACACTTAGTATTAATAGTTGAAGTGATTTTATCTGTCATTACTTTAGGGCGATTAGCTCAGCTGGTCTAGAGCGCCTGCCTTACAAGCAGGAGGTCGATGGTTCGAACCCATTATCGCCCACAACAACAGCTCTCAAAAGAGACATTTAGCTGCACGCATTCTAAAAATTTAATGTAACGAATGAAAAAAACTCCATCATTACATCCCTTCCTTTTTGCATTTTTCTCAATAATATTTCTTTACACCAATAATATATCTGAAATGTCTGCAGCAGATATTCCAGCTCCGGCGTTGGTTGTGATGGCGCTAACCTTTCTAATCTGGTTAATACTGACGAAAATCCTGCACGATCCTGCAAGAGCAGGCATTATCACAACATTGTTACTAATTACCTTTTTTTTCTACGGTCACATATATGACGCTATCAGATATACGTATATTGGTGACACTAAAGTTGGACGACACAGGTTCCTGTTGCCCATTTACTTCATAATATTTGTCTTCTTTCTCTTTCGGGGGTTAAAAACTAAGCACGTTTCCAACCTTACTGTTTTTTTTAATATTTCAACGATTAGTTTGATAGCAATGTCAGTTATAAGTTTTGCTGCATATCAGCTTAATGGAAGAAGTATTTCAATACAGAATGCTGAACTTGAGTCGAGGGCTTCTATCTTAAAATTGAAGGACAATACTGAAACTTATCCTGATATTTATTATATAATATCAGATGGTTACGGCAATGCCATAACACTTGCGAAATTCTATGGATTCGACAACAGTGAGTTTTTAGATCAACTGAAAGAAAAGGGATTCTATATAGCGGATAAGAGTGCATCTAATTATGCGGATACCAGACCTTCATTAGCATCATCGCTAAATATGGAATATATTAATGATCTTGCTGCAGCAGTAGTGAAGGGGGAGTTGAAAGAAGGCGTCTTTTCTGATATTACTCGTCGGAGTAATGTGACGGAATTTTTAAAAAGCATAGGATATAAATTTGTACTTATTCGCAGTGGAAGTGGCCCAACAGATCGGAACAGGTATGCTGATATAATGATCAGTTGCACAGCAATGAATGAATTCATCAGGGTACTTATTCATACGTCTTTACTTTCGGTTATTGAGAAATACTTTTATCTTCCTGATCAACATCGGAAAATGTTAAAGACAGCGTTTGACAGGTTGAAAGAAATACCTGATATTGATGGACCTAAATTTGTATTATGTCATGTATTATCTACACATCCTCCGTTTGTATTTGACGCCGATGGAGGCGCAGTAAATCCTGATGATATGTCTATTGGTTCGAACATCTGGCTGCCGCGAGAGGCTTATATTGGTCAATTATCATATACTAATAAACTGATTATTGGCGCTGTAAATGAGATACTTGAAAAATCTGATCGACCACCGATTATTATTATCCAAGGAGATCATGGTCCGGCTTCTCTGAATGAATGGGAAAATCCCAGCAATGACTTTATATTTGAACGTATGATGATATTGAATGCTTATCACATACCAGAAGGTGACAGTTCGCAGTTATATCCAACGATATCTCCGGTAAACAGTTTTCGAGTGGTCTTTAATCGGTGTTTTAATACTGAAATGGATGTTTTTGAAGACAGATCATTCATGCCAAGGGTGATTGAATCAAATAATCTATTAAAACAGGTAACTCCGGTATCTTATGAATTAAACGAAGTAACAAATGTTATCAGGGGTTTTCTGGAAGATAAAACTGTGCAGGATAGTTTGCTAACAACATCAAATAATTAGAAGGATTCAGGACTTTTGCCAACACATTGGTATAAGAACCAGCATAACAAATGAAAAGAATTCCACCACTACATCCATTTCTTTTTGCATTTTTCTCAATAATATTTTTGTACACCAATAATATATCAGAAATGTCTGCTGCAGATATTCCGGCGCCAGCGTTGGTTGTAATTGCGATGACATTTCTGATCTGGTTAGTACTTACAAAAATCCTGCATGATCCTGTCAGAGCAGGCGTCTTAACTACCGTTCTTTTATTGTTATTTTTCCTATACGGATATTTATATGACGCTCTCAAATATACATATATAGGTGGTATTAGGATTGGACGGCACAGGTATTTACTACCGGTTTACTTTATATTGTTTGTGTTATTCCTTTTTCGGGGGGTAAAAACCAAGCATGTTTCAATCCTTGCAAGTTTTTTTAATGTTTCGACCACAACTTTGGTAGCATTGTCAATTATAAGCCTTATAACCTATCAGATAAATCAGGGAAGCATTTCAATCCATAATTCAGAACTTGAAGCAAAGGCATCTATGACCAAAGCTGATAGTACCTCTGTATTTCCAGACATTTATTATATAATACCTGATGGTTATGCAAATGAATTGACATTAGGAAAGTATTACGGATTTGATAACAGTGAATTTATTGATTTTCTAAGCGACAAAGGTTTCTACATAGCGTCTGAGAGCGCCAGTAACTTTGCACATACAAGACTATCGTTAGCTTCGTCTCTGAACATGGAATATATCAACGATGTTGCTACTGCGATTATTAAAAAAGAGGTTAAGGAAGAGGTATTATCAAAAATCACACGTCAGAGTAATGTGACGGAATTTTTAAAAAGCATAGGTTATAAATTTGTGCTAATTCGTAGCGGCAGTGGTCCGACGGACCGCAACAGACATGCCGATATTGTTATCAGATGCACTGCGATAAACGAGTTTATCAGAGTACTCATTCATACTTCAATACTCTCGATTGTTGAAAAATACTTTTACCTGCCTAATCAACATCGAAAGATGCTATATACAACATTCAACAGGTTAAAAGAGATACCTGAGATTAATGGACATAAATTCACGTTATGTCACGTGCTAATGCCTCATCCGCCGTTTGTATTCGATGCTGAAGGAAATTCAGTAAATCCGGATGATATGGCGTTAAGCCTTAATATATGGCAGCCGCGCGAGTCTTACGTTGGGCAAATACGCTATTGTAACAAATTGCTTGAAAGCGCTGTAGAGGAGATACTCGCGGAGTCTAAACAGCCACCGGTTATTATTATCCAAGGGGATCACGGTCCGGCTTCAATGGATGAATGGGATAATCCGAGTGAAGATTTTATACTGGAGCGGATGATGATATTGAATGCTTACTATATCCCAACGAGCGATAGTGTAGGGTTATATCCTACGATATCTCCGGTAAACAGTTTTCGTGTGCTATTTAACGAGTATTTTGATGCTGAAATGGAAGTACTTGAAGACCGATCTTATATGTCGCATGTGTACAAACCTTACAATCTGACAGAAGCAACACCTGTCATCAGAAGGTTTCTATCAGAAAGCGCTGAACAGGAATTTTGATCTTAGCACTTCTTTCTCCAAATTTGATGTAAATGTAAATGATATATTTCTACTTGCTCACTTGATTACTTGAATACTTGATAAATATCCTTAATAGTGATAAGAAGATTATCATTTTCACGATTGCGTTTGCTCTTTCTGCGTTTACGCCAGGCTTAGTATCCACCTAATGATACATCCATTACTTTAGCTATTTTTCCCATCCTGAATTCTTGATGATGTTCAAACATAAAAATGAACTTCAGCAACTTAGGCTAACGGTTATACCCCCTGGTAGTGAGCTTCACTGCCTCAATCTTAAACTCGCGATCGTAACATCTTCGTTTCATGTGAACACCTCCTTGGTGAATAAGACACACTCTTTTCCTCGTGTCCACAGATTCTGGGAAACATCAGAGTTCACACTGTAGAGTCTGTCCGTAGCACTTCTTGAAAGTTTTGCATTATTTGAGTACCTGGCAGATTTCAAGTGAAGCTTGCGAAACGTAATCTGCCAGGTTAAGCTTCGCTTAAACCCCGGCAGTAACTCCTATGATTTTCAGCTAATACTTTCTGGAAATGCTATAACTTAAAGGATGGGGGATATTCATTAACCTCCAGGTTACTCCCACAACTGCGGGATTGAAACCTGGAGGTAACGGTTTATTTTGTTGCTACAATATTCAGTCGGATCTATACTTTCATGACCTTCTTGAAGGTCGATCCGATAGCGCCCTTCTGGCAGGCTTTGGTTAGCATGAAACCTGCTGAATGTTTAGCTTGAATCTCCAGCGCCTGTGACACAGGAACAGCGCAGGATGCTTTAACGCAATCAAGAATAGCTTTACGACCATCCGCCATGAACTGATTACTTGCAGGAGGAACTTTCACGTCAGGTACGGCAAGTGCGCCTTCCTCAAGCTTGCGCTCTGCAAGACCATGATTACCACCAGAGGCGATCAGCCAGACTTTCTGAATTGCATCGTCCAACGAACCGGCATAGTCAATTAGCCAGCCAGCGGCGGCAGGAGCTTTAACAGGTCTGCCAGTCATCAGCAGCTCAATCATCTTGGATGCATTAGTTCCTGCCTTACGGAGTGACCAATGACAGCCTTCCATACCCGGAACAACAGGTAAGGTTACTTCAGGCATTCCAAGTTGAGCGCTGTCAACTGCAACAAGATAA